>JBBDVI010000012.1:0-12390 GCA_040903465.1 Flavobacteriaceae bacterium | reverse complement strand
ACTGATAATTGCGCGCTAAAATTTCATAGCCTTTCGCCAGCAAAAGTTGGGCTGCCAGTTCTTCACCTATTTTTCCGAGTTCGTTGTGTTGAGCCATCGCAATAAATTCCAAAAAACAAATTACAAATTACAAAATTTTCCGGTGAAAAGCCTCAAATCTATTACCTGAAAAGTAACATCTATTTTCTACCTTTACAGAAATGGAACAAACGGCTTTAGAGATACAGATTTCCACCCTCCCCACGAGCCCCGGGGTCTATCAATACTATGATAAAAATGGGAAAATGCTCTATGTGGGCAAAGCCAAAAACCTAAAAAAACGGGTTAGCTCTTATTTTACTAAAAACCACGACAATGCCCGCACCCGCTTGTTGGTAAAAAAAATAGTTGAAATAAAGCACATTGTGGTTTCCACAGAAACCGATGCTTTGTTGCTGGAAAACAACCTCATCAAAAAATACCAGCCACGTTACAACGTAATGCTGAAAGATGATAAATCCTATCCATGGATTTGTATTAAAAACGAGCGTTTTTCAAGAATTTTCCCCACCAGAAGAATGATTAAAGACGGTTCAGAATACTATGGCCCGTATACAAGTATGAAAACCGTATATACCCTGCTCGACCTCATCAAAGGGCTCTACCCGCTGCGCACCTGCAATTATGACCTAGCTGAACATAAAATTGAAGCCGGTAAATATAAAGTTTGTCTGGAATACCATTTGGGAAATTGTTTAGGCCCTTGTGAGGACAAGCAATCAGAAGCAGATTACAACGAGAACATTGATGCCATCAGGCAAATTGTAAAAGGAAATTTTAAAGATTCGCTGCAGCGGTTTCGCAGGCAAATGAAAAACTATGCTGAAAGGCTTCAGTTTGAAGATGCGCAACGGTTGAAAGAAAAAATTGATGTTTTGGAAAACTACCAGTCAAAGTCCACTGTGGTCAATCCTAAAATAAACAATGTGGATGTTTTCTCCATCGTTTCAGATGAGGACTATGCATATATAAATTTCCTGCAATTGTCTTTTGGTTCCATCATCCGTTCACATACTTTGGAAATAAAGAAAAAACTCGATGAGACTGACAAAGAACTTCTTAAACTAGCCATCGTGGAAATCAGGCAGCGGTTCCATTCACAATCAAAAGAAGTTTATGTACCCTTCAAAGTTGATTTAGGGGAAGACATCAAGGTGCATATCCCCCAGTTGGGAGACAAAAAACACATCCTTGACTTGTCTGTGCGCAATGCAAAGTTTTACCGGCTTGAACAATTAAAACAAATAAAAATCACGGACCCCAATCGGCACGAAAACCGAATCATGGCGCAGATGAAAAAAGACCTGCGCCTGCCCGAAGAGCCCCGTCATATAGAGTGTTTTGACAACTCAAATATTCAGGGGAGCAATCCCGTGGCGGCTTGCGTGGTATTCAAAAACGGAAAGCCAAGTAAAAAAGACTACCGCAAATACAATATAAAAACGGTCACGGGACCCGATGATTTTGCTTCGATGGAAGAAGTGGTGTACCGCAGGTATAAAAGATTGCTTGAAGAGAAGCAACCTTTACCCCAACTCATCATCATAGATGGAGGAAAGGGACAGTTATCTTCAGCATTGAAAAGTTTGGATCGATTAGAGTTGCGTGGAAAAATAGGCATTGTAGGCATTGCAAAAAGATTGGAAGAATTATTTTTCCCAAGTGACCCGATTCCCTTATATTTAGATAAAAAATCTGAAACCCTTAAAATTATACAGCAATTGCGAAATGAGGCCCATCGATTTGGAATTACCTTTCACCGCAATAAGCGCAGTAACGAGGCGTTAAAAACTGAACTTGAGACCATCCCCGGCATAGGCGAAAAGACCATTCTTGACCTGCTTATACATTTTAAAAGTGTGAAACGTATTGCAGAAGCACCTAAAACGGAAATAGCAGCAATTGTGGGAGAAAGCAGAGCTGAAAAAATTAAAACACATTATGATTCATTAAAATGAATAAAATAATTTATTTGCTTATTCTTTTACTATTACCGGCTCTTCTTTTTTCTCAGGAAGAAGAAGATGTAAAAGTAGGATTGGTGCTTAGTGGCGGTGGTGCTAAAGGTTTGGCCCACATTGGGGCTCTTAAAGTAATTGAAGAAGCAGGGGTGCGCATTGATTATATTGGCGGCACTAGTATGGGTGCTATAATTGGAGCTTTGTATGCTTCAGGGTATAATGCTAAAGAATTGGATTCCATCTTTCAGGCAGTAGATTTTGAGGTTTTGATACAGGACAACCTTCCGCGAAGCGCAAAGACTTTTTATGAAAAGGAGGAGTCTGAAAAATATGCCTTAACATTACCTTTTGACAGATTTAAAGTTTCTTTTCCTTCTTCATTATCCAAAGGTCAAAATGTATATAATTTACTCTTTCAACTCACCAACCATGTGAGTCATATCAATGATTTTTCAAAACTGCCCATACCTTTTTTCTGTATTGCCACTGATGTGGAAACAGGCCAGTCTGTTATGCTTGACGAAGGGCATCTTCCTCAGGCTATTTCTGCAAGTGGTGCTTTACCATCGCTGTTCAGCCCAGTGGAAATTGACGGCAGATTACTAATTGACGGTGGTGTGACAAATAATTATCCGGTAAACGAAGTAAGAAAAATGGGTGCTGATGTTGTTATTGGAATTGACGTTCAGGATACCCTTATTTCAAGGAACAATTTAAAATCTGTCATTGATATTTTAGTCCAAATCAATAATTACCGGACCATAAACGATATGAAGTTGAAAAATGAACAGACCGATATCTACATCCATCCTGATATTCAGCAATTTTCTGTTATTTCATTTGAAAGAGGTGAAGAAATTATCGCATCCGGAAAAGAAAAAGCATCATTGTATCGTGATGAGCTGGAAAGGCTTGCTGCAAGACAACAAGAGAGGATCATGTCACCCGTTAAAAAAAATATCATAGACAGTCTTGAAATACATTCTGTCGATGTGAAGGGTAATGAGTCATACACACGGGCTTATGTTTTGGGAAAAATCAAATTAAAACCACCTGTTGTAGTTTCTTATGAAGATTTCAGCGAAGGGATCAACAACTTAACTGCTACCGGAAATTTCAAGCAAATCAATTACAATTTAACTGATCTCAACGATAATGAAAAAGAGTTGGAAATACATTTGAGCGAAAATAAAACCAGAAACCTTTTGCGCCTGGGGGTACATTATGATGATTTATATAAAAGTGCCGCTCTGGTCAATGTGACCAGAAAACGGTTGTTTCAGAAAAATGATATTGCTTCTTTTGATTTGATTTTAGGTGATAACATCAGATACAATTTTGATTACTATATTGACAAAGGTTATTACTGGAGTGTGGGTGTAAAATCACGGTATAACAAATTCAAAAAAAACGTAAAGCTGTCACTCTTTCCTTCTGATGTGATTGACGGCTTAACTTCTGTGGCAAACATAGAAATTAAGCACGAGGATTTCACCAATCAATTATATGCACAAACCGTGTTCAGGCAAATATATTCATTAGGCTTGGGAGGTGAGCATAAATACCTGCAACTTCAAACAGAAACGATTCAAGATCTTGAGGAAGCTACAGGAACCGTCTTTGAAGACACAAACTATTATAGTGCTTTTGGATTTTTAAAACTGGATAGCAGGGACAACAAATACCTGCCCAAAAGTGGCGTTTACTTTGAAGGGAGTTTCAATTTTTACGCTTTGGCTACCGGTTTGAATACAGATTTTGAACAATTTTCAATTGCAAAGGCATATCTGGGCTATTCATTTTCACCAATTGAAGACGTGTCTGTAAATATTACTTCAGAAGGTGGGTTTAAAATGGGAGGAGAAGAGACCAGTACACTTGATTTTTTTGTAGGAGGCTATGGCTTTAAACCCATCAATAACTTTATCCATTTATTTGGATATGATGCCGTAAGCCTGAGAGGGGATACCTTTCTAAAATCAACATTGCGTTTGAATTACCGTTTTTATAACAAAACCCATGTCAGCGCTATTGCCAATATCGCCAATGTGGGTGACGGTCTTTTTGAATCCTCAGCCTGGATTGACAGTATTCCTCACAGAGGCTATGCACTGGGCCTGGCTTCTGAATCATTTTTCGGACCGCTTGAGGTTTTTTATTCTTATACCACTGAGTTGAAACAAAGTCATTTTTATGTTAGCCTGGGCTTTTGGTTTTAGCGATTTCTTAATATAATTCTGTTATTTTTTTCCGATATTTGTTAATAAAACAAAGCTATATGCCTTTTTATCATAAATTAGGAAAAATACCTCCAAAACGCCATACACAGTTCAGAAAACCCAATGGCGAATTGTACTATGAACAGCTTTTTGGAACCATCGGTTTTGACGGCATGTATTCAAATATGTACCACATCTACCGCCCCACCCAGGTTAAAGAAATCAAAAGACAATACAGTGCTGCGCCAAAAGTGGTCAACCCAAACAATATACAGTCATACAAGCTAAGAGGTTTTGAAGTAAGTCCAGAAAAAGACTATCTCGAAAGCCGTAAAATCGTGATGACAAACAGCGATTGCCACATCACCCTGGCGGCACCCCAAAATAAAACACAGGATTATTTTTATAAAAATACGGATGCTGATGAGCTTTTGTTTATACACAAAGGAACCGGAACGTTAAGGACTATGCTGGGGAATCTGGATTTTAAATATGGTGATTATCTGTTAGTCCCCAGGGGAATTATTTACAAAATAGACTTTGATACCGATGATAACAGGCTCTTCATTGTTGAATCGCGAAGACCTATTTACACCCCAAAAAGGTATCGAAACTGGTTTGGGCAATTGCTGGAACATTCACCCTTTTGTGAACGGGACCTCCGCAAGCCTGAAGAGCTTGAAACCCACGATGAAAAAGGTGACTTTTTAATTAAAATCAAGAAAAGAGATGAAGTTTTTGAGATGGTATATGCTTCACATCCCTTTGATGTGGTTGGATATGACGGGTATAATTTCCCATATGCCTTTTCAATTCACGATTTTGAACCCATAACGGGGCGCATACACCAGCCGCCACCGGTGCACCAGACTTTTGAAACAGATGCCTTTGTAGTTTGTTCATTTGTGCCGCGCCTTTATGACTACCATCCGCAGTCAATTCCGGCACCATATAACCACAGTAATATTGACAGCGATGAAGTGTTGTATTATGTAGACGGTGACTTTATGAGCAGAACCGGCGTTTGCCCCGGAAACATATCATTGCACCCAGCCGGCATCCCACATGGGCCACATCCCGGAACATATGAAGGAAGCATTGGCAAGAAGGAAACAAAAGAACTGGCAGTAATGGTGGACACCTTTAAACCGTTAATGCTAACAGACGAAGCTATGAAAATAGCAGATGACACATATTACCAATCTTGGTTGGAAAAATAGAAAAGAAAAAAAGATTAAAACAACATTACCATGAGCAGAGAAGTAAAATCAGTAGACTACGGTCTCGAAAAAATATTTGAAGGAGCACAGGATTTTTTACCCCTTCTGGGTACTGACTATGTAGAATTTTATGTAGGAAACGCAAAGCAATCAGCCCACTTTTATAAAACAGCATTTGGATTTCAATCCTATGCATATTCCGGGCTTGAAACTGGCAACAAAGAACGCGCATCTTATGTGTTGAAACAGGATAAAATCCGGTTGGTGCTTACCACCCCGCTTTCAAGCGATTCACCCATAAACCAGCATATTGTGAAACACGGTGACGGTGTAAAGGTTGTTGCATTGTGGGTAGAAGATGCCACATCAGCCTTTGAAGAAACCACAAAACGCGGAGCCAAACCCTTTATGCAGCCCACAGTAGAAAAAGATGAACACGGTGAAGTGGTACGATCAGGAATATACACCTATGGTGAAACCGTCCATATTTTTGTGGAACGAAAAAACTACAACGGTGTTTTTCTTCCGGGATTTAAAGCCTGGGAATCTGATTACAACCCTGAGCCGGTGGGGTTAAAATATATTGATCATATGGTGGGTAATGTTGGCTGGGGCGAAATGAACCAGTGGGTAAAATGGTATGAAGATGTGATGGGATTTGTAAACTTCCTGTCCTTTGATGATAAACAAATTCATACTGAATATTCTGCGCTTATGAGTAAAGTGATGAGCAACGGCAACGGAAGGATTAAATTTCCTATAAACGAACCCGCAAAAGCAGCAAAAAAATCACAGATTGAAGAATATCTTGATTTTTATGAAGGCTCCGGTGTGCAACACATTGCTGTAGCTACAGATGACATCATAAAAACAGTTGCGCAACTAAAAGCAAGAGGTGTTGAGTTTTTACCCCCACCACCGCAGGCATATTATGATGATATTCCTCGTCGTCTGGGAGAACACATGGAGATTATGAAAGAAGACATCAATGAATTGCAGAAGCTTTCAATTCTTGTTGATGCAGATGAAGAAGGCTATTTGTTGCAGATATTCACTAAACCTGTTGAAGACAGGCCCACATTGTTTTTTGAAATCATCCAGCGAATGGGCGCCAGAGGATTTGGAGCCGGTAACTTTAAAGCCTTGTTTGAATCTATTGAAAGAGAACAGGAAAAACGGGGAACTTTATAATTTATTTTTCTAATTAGTTAGTTTTCAGATAGATATAAACAATAAATATTTGTGGAATGAGAATTGCAGTTACCTTGGTAAATCAAAACTTCTAGACCCCATGAAAAATTACCTCATCCTCTTTATATTGTTGTTATCTTTTTCAGGATATTCCCAAAATAAGGCCTTTCAGGATGGTGAATGGTTTAAGTTTAAGATTTCATATTCTAACTTTTTTAGCGCAGGCTATGCCACACTTGAAGTAAAGGATGCAATTTTAAATGGAAAAAAAGTTCATCACATAAAAGGATATGGGAAAAACACAGGTCTGTCCAGAATCTTTTTTAAAGTAGAAGATATTTATGAAACCTATATGGATAAGGAAAAAGATATCCCATATCGGTTTATAAGAAATATTGATGAAGGAGGTCACACCCGCGATATCCAAGTTGATTTTGACCAAACCAAACAGGAAGCTCTGGTTTTCAACAAAAAGCACAACACAAAACAAACATATTCCATGCCCAGAGATGTGCAGGATATGCTTTCAACCTTTTACTATTTGAGAAATAACATTGATACTTCAAACCTCAAAGCCGGTGATTATACTGATGTCGATATGTATTATGGAGAAGAAAGTTTCAAGTTTCGGTTAAAGTTTTTGCGCAGGGAAGTTATAAAAACTAAATTTGGCAACATTTCAACACTTGTATTCCGGCCTTATGTTGAATCAGGCCGTGTATTTAAAGAAAAAGAAAGTTTGACTGTTTGGATTTCTGATGATGATAACAAGATACCTTTAAAAATCAAAGCAGACATTGCTGTAGGTTCAATCAACGCAGATCTTGATGAATTTAAAGGGTTGAAACACTGGTTTAAAATTGAAGCAAATTAAAAAATGCGTGACACCGCCAAAACAGACCGATTATTAGATCAATTAGAAGATAAGTTCAGTGCCATAGGTCAAGACCTCAATGTCCATCTGGAAGGACTTCTACACAGCAAACCCATTACATACTGGGACTACATTCAAACCGACGCCCTTTTAAACCTTCAAATACAACGCACCAGTCTACCGGATGAAATGGTATTTATCATGTACCATCAAATCAACGAATTGCTCTTTAAAATGATTCTTTGGGAAATTGAGCAGGTAGCTCACAAGAAAGATTTGACAGCAGATTTTTTCTCAGAAAAATTGATGCGTATCAGCAGATATTTTGATATGCTCACCTCCTCTTTCAATATTATGAGAGAAGGCATGGAAGTGGAACAATATATGAAATTCAGGACCACGCTCACCCCTGCAAGTGGTTTTCAAAGTGCACAATACAGGAAAATTGAGTTTGCCTCAACTGAACTGATCAACCTTATCGACAACCGTTTCAGGGCCACCATAGACAGAAACACTCCCTATGAACATGCACTTGAGCATCTCTATTGGCAAGCAGCCGGCAAAGATTATGAAACCGGAAAAAAATCACAACTTTTGAGGGCATTTGAAGAAAAATACCGTGTGGAATTTGTAGCCTTCACGCAAGAATACAACACAATCAACCTGTATTCAAAATTCAAAAGCCTCCCGGAGAAGGTTAAAAAAGACCAAAAGCTTATCGAAGCTATGCGTCATTATGATTATACGGTAAACATTACGTGGGTAATGGCTCATTATGATGCTGCAAAATACTATCTTTCCGGCGGCAAAGAGTCAACTGCCCTGGAAGCAACCGGTGGCAGTGAATGGACAAAATATATGCACCCCAAATACCAAAAAAGAATATTCTTCCCAAGTTTATGGTCTAAACAAGAAATAGAAAACTGGGGCGTTAATGTATAAATGAAAACAAAAGATTGAAGCATTGAAAAAAATTGTATCCCTCCTTTTTTTACTTACCCTGATACTAAGCTGTAAAGATGACAATATTGAAGACGACTCCGTTGTTGAAGTAATTGAGACCAAAATAATTGAAGAATTTGGTTTTGCCCTGAATGATTTTGAAGTAGTGCGGGACACCATAGAATCTGGTGATACTTTTGGACTTATCATGGACAAACAGGGAGTCCCGCCAGCTGAAGTTTTTTCAATAGTAAATAAAGTAAAAGATTCCTTCAACCTGGCACAGTTAAGAGCCGGAAGGCCATACACCATATTAAAATCAAAAGATTCCATATTAAAAACACAGGTTTTTATTTACCAACCCTCCCGTATTGATTATGTGGTAATAGACCTAAGAGACAGTATAAAAACCTACCGCGATAAGCTACCCATCACTACAAAAAGAAAAACAGCTACCGGTGTGATTACCTCATCGCTTTCACAGGCTATGGAAGAAGAAGGATTGAGTCAGGCATTGGTGCATGAGCTTTCCAGCGTTTATCAATGGACCATCGACTTTTTTAAATTACAAAAAGGAGATAATTTTAAAATCATCTATAACGAAAACTATATTAACGACACAATTTATGCCGGCATTGAAAGTGTTGAAGCCACGTTGCTCAATCATTACGGCAAACCTTATTACGGTTTTCGCTTTACAACAGATAGTATTCAAGGGGTTTCAGATTATTATGACGAAAAAGCAAACACGCTGAGAAACTTCTTTTTAAAAGCTCCTCTCAACTATTCACGTATATCGTCAAGATTTACCAAAAGAAGGTTTCATCCTGTTCAAAAACGATGGAAAGCACATTTGGGCACAGACTATGCAGCTCCTCATGGAACACCTATTATGTCTACCGCAAATGGAGTTATAGAAAAATCAGGATATACAGCAGGTAATGGAAACTACGTTAAAGTAAGACACAACAGTACATACTCGACTCAATATTTACACATGTCAAAAAGAGCAGTAAATGTTGGCCAAAGAGTAAAACAAGGTGATGTTATTGGATATGTTGGCAGTACTGGTCTTGCAACAGGACCTCATGTATGTTATCGTTTTTGGTACCATGGCAGACAAGTTGACCCCTATGCCATCAAACTCCCGGCAGCAGACCCGATAAAAGAAGAACTTAAGGATTCATACTTCAAATACATCGAGAGCATCCGACAAGAGATAGACGGAATGCCTGAGAAAAATTTATCTTCCATCCAATAACAATATTTCATCCTTTTAGAAATAATAACCGGTATGTTTTAGAGATTGTGCCCCGCTTACCTCTGCTCATATAATTGCATATAGTTTAATACCCTACATTTCACTGTATTTAAAATCAACTTACCTTAATTTTGATTTAAAACTTGAACTATTCTTAACCTTTAGTTAAAATCGGTTGGATGATTTATTCATTCTTTTGTTAAAAATTAAACTAACAAATATTATGAAAAAACATCTACTCTTTTTATTCTTGATGGTCACTTCTTATGGGTTCTCCCAAGGAGTTGTAACCGGTAAAATTTTGGCTGGGGACGCAAATGATCCTCTGGCTGGAGCTAATATTATTGAAGCAGGCACGACAAACGGTGTCATAGCAGATATGGACGGTAATTTTACCATTAATGTAAGTTCAAATTCAGGTTCCATTGAAATTTCTTATTTAGGTTTTTTAAAAACGAAAAAACTTTATTCCCTAACCAATGGATCTGTTAATCTGGGAAGTATTATTTTAGCTCCCGATGCTGATGCGCTTGATGAGGTTGTCATCATTGGAAAAGGTATTATTGACCTTGCTGCAGACAGGCAAACCCCAATCGCGGTTTCTACTATCACTGCTGCTGAAATTCAAGCTAAAGCGGTTGGAAACGTTGAATTTCCGGAAGTAATGAAGAATACCCCAAGTGTCTATGTTTCTAATCAGGCAGGTGGTTTTGGTGATTCCCAAATGTTTTTGCGCGGTTTTGATCAAACAAATACAGCTTTCCTTTTAAATGGTCAACCCATCAATGGTATGGAAGACGGAAGGATGTATTGGTCAAACTGGTCAGGAATGGCTGATGTAGCTAATGCCGTACAGGTACAAAGAGGACTGGGTTCTTCAAAATTAGCCATTTCATCTGTTGGAGGTACCGTGAATATTGTTTCAAAAGCTGCCAGCAGGACTGAAGGTGGTTTTGCAAGACTAATGGCGGGTAATGACAGTTACATGAAAGGGTCATTTGCTTATGACACAGGTCTTAAAGAAAAATGGGCCTTTTCATTCCTGATTGACCACTGGCAAGGACACAAAAAGTGGGCCAATGGAACAGAAGGTCAGGGACAAAATTACTTCATCGGAATTGGGTATGTACCCAATGAATCCCACGCTTTTAACTTTTTGGTCACCGGCGCTCCACAATTCCATGGCCAGAATTGGACTAAGAGTCTCGAGGATTATGAAGAATTTGGTCTAAAACATAACCCCCATTCAGGTTTTAAAGACGGTGAACGTTATACTTTTAGAAGAAACTACTACCACAAACCGGTTGCAAACTTAAACTGGGACTGGACAATAAATGAAAAGACCAGCCTTTCATCTGTGCTTTATGCATCCTGGGGTCGCGGTGGCGGAACCGGACCGGTGGGAAGTTCAGACAACATCAACCCTTTCAGGAATGAAAGTAATAACGAAATTAACTTTGATGCCATTGTTGAAAACAACATTGCCACTAATCCTGATGGAATAGGAACTTTTGGAAGTTCAGCAATGAGAAGAATGTCTGTAAACAACCACAACTGGTATGGCTTTTTAACAAACCTTGAATTCAACCCCACCGAAAACTGGGCACTGAATTTAGGAGCTGACACCAGGCTTTATAAGGGTACTCACTTTCGTCAAATGAATGACTTCCTGGGGCTGAATGCTTATGCTGATAATTTCGGGTATGGTGACCAAAGACCTGCTGATTATCAACTTACTGAAACTTTTGAAGCAAACCCATGGGCATCTCTTTTCAATTTTGCAGATGAAGACCAGCGTTTTGCCTATGATTATTCAGAAGATATAAATTACATTGGTGGTTTTGGACAAGCTGAATATAAATCAGATAATTTTTCAGCTTTTGTTCAGGGAGCTGTTTCAACACAAAGCTATCAGCGTGACGGTCGTGCACAAGGAACAGAAAATGAAGGCGTTGATGGATTAGGCAAATCTGAAAAAATAAGCAAATTTGGATACAATGTCAAGGGTGGATTGGGCTATTCATTTACTGAAAGCAGTACTATTTTTGTAAATGCAGGGCAATACTCAAGACAACCATATCTTGACAATATTTTTGATGATGTAAGGAACTCAAACTACATCCTTGAAGGCGACAATGAAGTTGACAATGAAGAAATCACAGGTTTTGAAGCCGGTTACCGATATCAGGGTGATGATCTAAACATTGACATCAATGTCTATCATACAACCTGGGGTAATAGGTTTGTTTCAGTGTTCATTCCTGGAAACCCAGATTCAAGTATCCCTATAGAGCAGGTAGACAGATCTCTGAAGTTTACAGGCGTGACCCAGGTCCACATAGGAGGTGAGTTTGAAGCAAGATACCGTTATTCTAATAAATTTATGTTCCGCACTATAGGAAGTATTGGTAACTGGAAATATGACGACAGTACTCCGTTCCAGACGCGAGCCATTGAAACTAATGAGCTATTAGAAGAAGGTTCTGTTCCCCTTACAGGAACTAAAGTTGGAAATGCCCCGCAAACATCTTTCGGATTTGGATTCAAATATGAAATAATTACCGGTTTATCCATAGATGCTGATTATAACATCTATACAGATTTATATGGCTTTGTAGATCCAGATGACGTTGGAGAAGCTTCTCTTGCGGGAGAAACGTATCAGGCAGAAAGGTTACCTGCT
>JBBDVI010000011.1:0-12614 GCA_040903465.1 Flavobacteriaceae bacterium | reverse complement strand
TCCATAGGTAATGAGTTTTGACAGCATTGGGTCGTAATAAATGGGTACTTCCATCCCTTCTTCAAAACCGTCGTCCACACGAATGCCCGGTCCTGAGGGCGGACGATACCTGGTCAATGTACCCACGCTGGGCATAAAGTCAGCGAGCGGGTCTTCAGCATAAACACGTAGTTCCATAGCGTGGCCTTTTATTTTTAAATCTTCCTGATTGAAAGAAAGTGTTTCGCCACGGGCCACTTTGATTTGCTGCTCTACCAGGTCGAGACCGGTGATGAGTTCGGTCACGGGATGTTCTACTTGCAGGCGGGTGTTCATTTCGAGGAAATAGAAGTTCTTGTTTTCGTCCAGCAGGAACTCCACGGTCCCGGCGCCCAAATAGTCACAGGCTTTGGCGACCATCACAGCAGCCTGCCCCATTTCCTTCCTGATTTCAGGCGTCAATACTGATGAGGGTGCTTCTTCCACCACCTTTTGGTGACGGCGCTGAATGCTGCATTCCCTTTCAAAAAGGTGTACCACGTTGCCGTGGGTGTCGGCCAAAACCTGTATTTCAATGTGACGCGGTGAGCTGACATATTTTTCGATAAATACGGAGCCATCCCCAAAAGCTGATTCAGCCTCGCTGATGGCGCGTTTCATTTGTTCTTCCAGGTCGGCTTCCTTTTCAACAATGCGCATTCCTTTTCCCCCACCTCCGGCTGAGGCTTTGATCAGAATGGGAAAGCCTATTTCATTGGCTATGCTTTTTGCTTTGCCGACATCGGTAATAGCCTCATCAATTCCGGGAACCATGGGGATGTCATAGCCTTTGACAGCATCTTTGGCAGCGAGTTTGCTGCCCATAATGCGAATGGCGTGCGGCCGCGGACCGATAAAGGTCATTCCACTTTTCTCTACTGCTTCCGCGAAAGCGGCATTCTCACTCAGGAATCCGTAACCCGGGTGGATAGCATCCACGTTCAGGCTTTTGGCTACTTCAATAATGTGTTCGCCCCGCAAATAGGATTTATTGGAAGCGGCTTCCCCCACACAAACGGCCTCATCGGCAAAGCGCACGTGGGGTGCATTTCTATCAGGTTCCGAGAAAACGGCAACGGTTTTGATGCCCATCTTACGAGCGGTTTTCATCACCCGCAATGCGATTTCTCCCCGGTTTGCTACTAATATTTTTTTCATACTCATGCCCGCATAGGCGGGTATCTATGTGCTCGCGCAGGCGGGCATCTTGTTAATAATATTTCTTATCAATTTTATTTTTTCTCACACGTATGCGACCCCGCAGGGGTCGGTTTTTATGGTGTCACTTTTCTACAAATATTTGACCCCGCCGGGGTCTGTGTACATAAAACCTTTAAGTGCACACGTCTTATATCTAATATCTATTGTCTCACGTCTACCGTCTACCGTCTACCATCACTCCATTTCAATCAACAACTGCCCTTTATCCACGGTTTCCCCTTTTGAAACGGCTACGGCTTTTACAACCCCGTCTCGTGGTGCGGTAAGAGCATTTTCCATTTTCATGGCTTCCAGTACCAGCAGGTAGTCTCCTTCCTTGACCGTATCGCCGGCTTTTACCGGCACATCGAGAATCAGGCCAGGCATAGGGGCTTTAATGTCGTTTACAGCAACGGCTTCGCCAAGGGAGAGCCCCATCGCCTTGATGCGCTCATCAAGAGGGGTATCTATCTTTACGGTATAACGGTTTGAATTGATTTGTACAGTATAGGTCTTGTTGATAAAATCTGCTGAAACAATTTCTGTTTTGACAGATTGATTCTCGTGAATAAGATGTTGCTGACGTGTATTTACCTGATGGGTATCAAGCTCTTGTATTTCGGTTTGTGTAAGTGAATATTCAAATTGTTCGTTGACGTGTAGCCGATATTTGGTTTTCATAGACTTGTAATGAATCATATTTCTATGCGTAAAGATACGGATTTGCCACGGAAAAGGAAAAGCAAATTTTGCAATGTCAACAGTTAGCCTCTTATTAATGAATTTAAGCTGTTCATCGTTTGTAATTTAGAGTTGGTTAACTAAATTAGGATTATGTATATTAGTTGTAACATTTAAAACTTCACTGCGTCAAACTATACAATCATCAATCAATCTAAAATCAAATCACTATGAAAAAAACAATGTTCAGACTACTATTCTTATGTATAGCAGTCACGTTTCTTAACACAACAACGGCATCAAGCCAATCTCTTGAAAAACAAATAGACGCTATTTTTGAAGAAGCATACCCTCCGGGAAAACCCGGTTCAACCGTGCTGATTGCCAAAGACGACAAAGTCCTTTACCGAAAAGCCTTTGGAATGGCTAACCTGGAGCTCAACGTTCCTATGAAACCCGAAAACGTGTTGGAACTGGCTTCCATTACCAAACAATTTACAGCGGTAGCCATCCTGATGCTGGTGGAACAAGGTAAACTAAGCCTCGATGACCCCCTTTCAAAATATATTGCAGATTATCCCAAAGGCAATACCGTCACCATCCACCATTTGCTGAACCATACTTCCGGAATAAAAAGTTATACAAACATGCCGGGATTCATAACACAGGCCCGTGTGGATATGAGCCCCACCGAACTCATCGATGTATTCAAAAACGAACCCATGGACTTTGAGCCCGGTGAAGCCTATGCTTACAACAACTCGGCATACATCCTTTTGGGGTATATCATTGAAGAGGTTTCCGGAATGCCTTATGAAGACTTTATTCAGAAAAATATTTTTGATAAGTTGGGTATGAAACATTCAACCTATGGAAGCAGAAGTAAGTTAATTCCCAATCGGGCAAGTGGATACCAGCCTTCCGGCGAAAGCTATAAAAATGCTGACTATTTGAGTATGACACTCCCCTATGCCGCCGGCTCCCTGATGTCAACTGTTGATGATATGTTTCTATGGCACAAGGCGATTCACAACAACACCCTGATTTCTGAAAAAAGCAAGCAGCTTGCCTTTACAAACAATACCCTCAATAATGGCAAAGCCATAAACTATGGCTATGGATGGGGCGTTAATGAGATTTCAGGAGTTCCCACTATTGAACATACCGGTGGTATTTTTGGATTTACCACTTCGGGGATTTATGTCCTGGAAAAAAACATCTATGCCATCGTATTGACCAATGATAACAGCAAAGGTCCGGAGCCCTACAACCTAAAAGCAACAGCGCTCGTTCTTGGAAAGCCATTGATTGAAAAGCCTTCGGTTACGGCTTCAGAAGTCGCATTAAAACAATGGACAGGTGCCTACCAATTTGAAGATGTTGTGCGGTTTATTACGTTTGAAAACGGAGACCTTTATAGCACCCGTGAAGGCGGTGAACCTTTTAAGCTTATCCCGCTTTCTGAAAATGAGTTCCAGTTTGAAGGCAGTTTTACTACCTATACTTTCGCCATAGAAAACGGTAAAAAGAAGACACTTTTTGAAGATCGCATCAATAAGAGTAAAGGGGTTGAAACAGACAAAAAACCTGCTGCTGAAAGGGAAGCCATCACATTGGCTCCTGAAACTCTTGCTGTTTATAAAGGCACCTATGAATTACAACCGTCATTCCATATTGAAGTAACGGTAGTTGGCAACCGCCTATTTGCACAAGCAACAGGACAACCCAATTTTGAATTGTTTGCAGAAACAGAAGATACTTTCTTTGTAAAAGTGGTACCGGCAAAAGTGAAATTCAATAAAAACGCAGACGGCTCCATGAAAAGCCTGACCCTTTTACAAGGTGGTCGTGAAATGGAAGGACTAAAAATACGTTAGCATTCTTTAAAATAAAACGTTTCAAAAAAACCAGAGTTTTATCATTGTTCTTAAATTAAATAGATGACAGAGCCTCACTTAACACCTTACTATTCAAACAAATCTTCATTTTATCTGGTTCTTTTTTAATTTTATTCTTGGTTAAAGTTTAATAAAAGTCTTCTTATAACCAATATATTATTTTTAAATTAGCTGAAACCTGAAATATAAGCTATGTCTAAATACATAGATGAAGATGAAGACTTTGAAAATGCTTTATCTACAAGCAATAAAGTCCTCAGAATCAATATAAATCAAAATATCTATGGCACCTTTGCTGAAATTGGCGCAGGTCAGGAAACCGTGCGCAATTTTTTCAGATCCGGGCAGGCATCAGGTACCGTTGCCAAAACCATCAGTGCATATGACAAAGAATTCAGTGACGCAATTTATGGCTTGGAACCCCAGGGAAGATATGTTACAGAAGCGCGTTTAAAAGCAATTCTGGACCACGAGACTACACTCATAGAAGAACGCATCTCGAGACAAAAACACCCTGATAAGCTTTTCTTTAGCTATGCCAATACCGTCGCCACAATTGATTTTGCAAAAAAATATAAAGGTCATGGCTGGCTGGGCATACGTTTTCAGTCAAAACCCAAAGAGGAGTACAGCGAAATCTTAATTCACGTCCAGTTTCACGAAGCCAATGCTGCACTTCAGCAAATATCATTGGGAATCATGGGTGTTAACCTTATCTATGGCGCTTTTTATCACTTTGATCAACCCACTGAATTGCTTGCGAGCTTATATGATGAAATAAGCACTGATAAAATAGAAATAGACACCATAAACTTTACGGGACCGCTGTTTAAAAACGTCGATAACCGCTTAATGAGCCTGCAACTGGTCAAAAATGAAATGACCCAGGCCGTGATGTTTGCCCCAGATGGAAATATGGTTTTACCCGCCAGTATATTGTATAAAAAAAACATACTAACGCTAAGAGGGAGCTTCAGGCCTGTAACAAAGGTCAATATGAGTATGTATCAAAAATCCCTCGAACTTTTTTTACAGGAAAAAAAAGTAGACAAAGAAAACACAGTAGTAATCTTTGAAATGACCCTATCAAATTTAAAAACCGAAGGTGGAATTAATGAAAAAGATTTTCTTGAAAGGGCTGATTTACTTTGCTCCCTTGGCCAAACTGTAATGATTTCAAACTTTCAGGAATATTACAGGGTTGTAGAATATTTTTCAATTCACACAAAAGAAAGATTAGGGTTAACCATGGGGGTTAAAACTTTTGTTGACATTTTTGACGAGAAATATTACAGGCACTTAAGCGGTGGTATTTTAGAAGCTTTCGGAAAACTTTTTTTCAGGAATTTAAAGGTTTATTTATACCCTTTAAAAGACCCCAAAACAGGAAAAATAACCACAAGCGAAAACCTGAAAGTACATCCTCGTATGAAAGAACTCTACAAATTTTTTAAAGAAAACGGGCGCGTGGTTGATATATCAGACTATAATCCAAATTTGTTGGACATTTATTCACGAGAAGTATATACAATGATTGCAGAAGGCAAAAGCGGATGGGAAGAAATGCTTCCTGAAAAAACTGCCGCTATGATTAAAGAAAAAAATATGTTTCAAAAATAATTGAACCAAGAAAACGCATTTTATTTGCTTTAATTGATAATTTTTTTAGTTTATTTCAGGTCTTTAACATATTTTTTTAAGAAAATAAATTCATTATTCATACTTTTATAGTGTTAAATAAAAAAAACACTAACCATGAAAAACATTTTAATGATTTTAGCAGTAATTGCTATAGGTTTTACATCTTGTGAAAATCAAACTAAAAACTTATCAGAAGAATTTGATAAGCTTCAAAATGAAAGTGACAGCATAGCTGAAGCGCATGGCGCTTTGATGGCTCAGCATGAACAATTCAAAGCAGATCACGCCACAATTACACAACAACTTGCGGGAAGGGAATTAGAAGACTCTACCTGGCTTGAAGAACTTGCTAGACATGAAGTTGTACTCTCAAACCACGAAGCTCAAATGGCTAAACATGATGTTCTTATTAAGGGACATCAAGAGTTGAAAAACACTTTTAGTTCACTTACCGCAGAGCAGATGGAGGAACAGATATCCATGATGAGAGACAATCATGACGCTATCATGAGTGACCATGAAACGATGAGGGATGATCACGAACAAATAAGGGATGAGTTGGAGAACATTCGTGAAAACGCAAACAATAATGCCGTTGAAGTGGATGCTGATGAAACTGATGGATAATAAACATATCTATAAGTTACTTTATCCCTACTTATTACTATTATTTCAAGAGAAAATCCGGCTAAATGCTGGATTTTTTGTTTCTAACCCTTCCTTTATTAAAAGAAGATTTACAGAATCTTTTTAGATCCATCGCTGGAAATACAAAAAAAGTGATTTACTCTCGTAAATCACTTTTGTGCTTGTCGGGATGACAAGATTTGAACTTGCGACCCCTCGCCCCCCAGACGAGTACGCTACCAGGCTGCGCCACATCCCGAAAATACTAATAAGCTCTGAATATAATTTATTAAGAATTAGAATTTAAAATCCTAACCGTCAAGTGGTGCAGCCCGCCCTGAGCTTGTCGAAGGGCCACATCCCGAAAATATGTTAAAAACCCTGATTGGATTACAGGCTTGCAAAAATAACTAAATAATGTACTTCTACAAACAAGAAATTACATTTAACAATAAAAAAACCTTTCCATAAATGAAAAGGCTTTTTTTGTCGGGGTGGCAGGATTCGAACCTGCGGCCTCCTGCTCCCAAAGCAGGCGCGATAACCGGGCTACGCTACACCCCGAATATTTATATTCGGTAATCGTTAGGATAACAATTCAATATTTATTAGAACCTTTGACATTCCCGATTTTTCGGACTGCAAATATATATTTTATGTTAAGATATGCAGACATTTTATTTCTTTTTTTTATCTTTTCAAAAAATAAACTTATTTCAATATGAAAACGAAAATTTTACCACTCTTCCTCATTGTCTTTTTTATATCGTGCGCACAACAGAAAGAAAACGATGTTGAAATTCAACCCGAGGAACGCTCTTACGAATTTGAAACCGTTTTTGCTGAAGTCGATATCCCTTGGGGACTGGCGTGGCTCCCTGACGGCTCTATGCTTGTGGGTGATAAATCCGGTGAAGTTACCCTTGTAAAAGAGGATACTTCTACTTCTATTACAACAGGCTTTGACGACCTGTATGTGAGAGGTCAGGGAGGTCTTCTGGATATTCAGCCCCACCCTGATTATGCAAACAACGGCTGGATATACTTTACTTATGCCTCCTCCCAAGGCGAAGGTGAAGGCGGAAATACAAAACTGGTAAGAACAAAACTAGAAGGCACAAATTTTACAAATACAGAAGAACTTTATAAAGCAACTCCCAATACAACTGCCGGTGTGCATTTTGGTTCGCGCATTGTTTTTGACAAGGAAGGTTATGTATATTTTACAATAGGTGACCGCGGAAATAATGAAGAAAACCCTCAGGATATAACCCGCGATGGAGGAAAAACCTATCGCTTGCACGATGACGGCCGCATTCCGGAGGACAACCCGTTTGTCAATGAGGAAAACGCTAAAAAAGCTATTTTCACATATGGCCACAGAAACCAGCAGGGTATCGATAAACATCCCGAAACGGGTGAAATCTGGTCTCATGAACACGGACCCAAAGGCGGCGACGAAATCAATATTCATAAAAAAGGTGCAAACTATGGATGGCCAGTAATCACTTATGGTGTTAACTACAGCGGTACCGTTATTACAGAGGAAACGCATAAACCCGGCATGGAACAACCCGTTTATTACTGGTTACCCTCAATCGCTCCCAGCGGTATGACTTTTGTAACCGGTGATAAGTATCCCGAGTGGAAAGGACACCTCCTCGTGGGTGCCTTGAAGTTCCAATATCTCGAACTGGTAAAACTCGATGGGGAAAAGGTCGTGGGAAGGCAAAAAATTGCAGTTGATATAGGAAGACTGCGTACTGTAAAAATGGGCCCCGACGACTATATCTATATGGGTGTAGAAGGCAAAGGTATTGTAAAAATAATTCCTAACTAAACTATGCAAACCATTCAAACCGCTTTCGTTTACATTGTCATTGCAATCTTTTTTTCATGCAATTCCAAAGAGAAAAACAAAGAATCTGCTAAGGGTGAATACTCAAAAATAGAAACAATCCAACAAAACCCTGAATTGGAAAAAAGCATCCATAGGGGAAATTCTGTTTACAATGACTTTTGCGTGCAGTGCCATTTGCCCAACGGAAAAGGTACAGAAGGCATATTCCCGCCTCTTGACGGTGCAGACTGGCTTGTTGAAAAACGCACTGAAAGCATTCACGCTGTCAAATATGGTCAGAAAGGTGAAATTGTTGTGAACGGTGTAACTTACAACAATATGATGCCTCCCATGGGCCTTACAGACCGGGAGGTGGCAGATGTAATGAACTATATAATGAATTCATGGAGCAATACCCAGGACAACATGGTAACGGTGGATGAAGTAAAAGCTATAAAAAAATAAAGCTCCCGTCACATTCTATGCAAAAAACTTTGAAATTGAAAGCACCACTGTAAAACCAATATTTCATTACCTTTGCTAAAACTTTGTATTCATGCTTGTAATTGGGATAGCCGGTGGCACCGGTAGTGGGAAAACCACGGTTGTAAATCAAATCATCAACGAGCTGCCTCCCAATGAAGTGGGTGTTATTTCTCAGGATTCTTATTACAAAGAAACCGGTCATTTGTCTTATGAAGAGCGCACCAAAATCAATTTTGATCATCCAAAGGCAATTGACTTTGATTTACTGGTCGCTCATTTAAAAGAGCTTAAAAAAGGAAATTCCATTGAGCAACCGGTTTATTCTTTTATCGAGCACAACCGCACTGATGAAACTGTGCTCACAGAACCTAAACACGTCATGATTGTAGAAGGCATCTTAATCCTTACACATCCTGATATCCGTGATATGTTTGACATAAAAATCTATGTACATGCAGACAGCGATGAACGCTTAATAAGAAGATTGAAAAGAGATATTTCTGAAAGGGGGCGTGATCTTGAAGAAGTTTTGACCCGGTATCAAACCACACTGAAACCTATGCATCAGCAGTTCATAGAACCCACAAAAGAATATGCTGATATCATAATACCAACAAATAGGTATAATACTGTTGCTGTGGATATTGTGCGAAGTATCATAAATCAAAAGTTAAAGGTCTAACATGAAGTTTTCATCCCTAAAAAAAAACAAATGGCTCAGGATTATAAGCAATAAATATATGCTTATATTAATCCTGTTTGGGGTGTGGATGCTTTTTTTTGACGCCAACTCTTTTCTTGTTCACAAAGAGCTGAATGACGAAATAAACGAACTCGAAAACAACAAAGACTATTTTCAAAAAGAAATAACCAACGATAAGAAATTTTTGGAAAGACTGAAAGATGAAGATGAGATGGAAAATTTCGCCCGGGAAACTTACTATTTAAAAAAGGAAAACGAAGAAATTTTTATTATTGAACACGAGGACAGCATTAAAAACAACAACCAATGAGTAATGACCTTTTTGACATCTTTGATCCCGTTTCCTCAAAACAGTGGAAACAAAAAATCCAAGCCGATTTAAAAGGGGTAGACTACAATGAAAACCTCATTTGGAAATCACCTGAAGGCATTCACGTTAAACCATTTTACCACCGTGATGAATTTAAGGAAGGGTTCTCCCCCATTCCCGGCCAGCCGGGCAACTGGAATATTGGGCAGTTTATTTTTATTGATGATGCTTCAATTGCAAACAAACTTGCACAGGACGCCCTGCAAAGAGGTGCCGAAGCCATCTATTTTACTGCTGAAAAAGCATTTGATATCGATACCCTTTTTGATGAAATTCCCCTTGAAAACAACACCTTTTATTTTGATTTGAAATTTCTTTCACCTGAATTCTGTATACATCCTGCTTTCGCGAAAGCGAATATTTTCGTTTTAAACGATATCATCAACCACCATACAGAAGACGGAAACTGGCACAAAAATATCAAGGAAGACTTTAACCAACTCGAAAAAATTATCGCTGAAACCAATATCATTTCAGTGGATACAACAGGCTATCAAAACGCCGGTGCAAACATAACACAGCAGCTTGCTTATGCCCTTGCACACGGCAATGAATACCTGAATGCCTTTGCTTCCAAACCGGAATTTGTAAACAAAACGGTTTTCAAAGTAGCCTTGGGCAGCAATTACTTTTTTGAAATCGCAAAAATAAGAGCCCTGCGCCTCTTGTTTGCCAGTTTAGCCGGGGAATACAACATCAATACAGAGTGCCACATTTTAGCAACACCTTCAAAACGCAACAAAACAATCTATGACTACAACGTCAATATGCTGCGCACCACTACCGAATGTATGAGTGCTGTTTTGGGTGGGGCTGATACCGTTTGTAATTTACCTTATGATGCATTGTATCACAAAAGCAATGAGTTTGGCGAACGCATATCGCGCAATCAATTGCTCATTTTAAAACACGAAAGCTATTTTGATTCCGTCACAAATCCTGCTGATGGTGCTTATTTTATCGAAAGTTTAACAACACAACTCGCTGAAAAAGCCCTGGAAATCTTCAAAGACATTGAGAAAGGCGGCGGATTTCTGAACCAGTTAAAAGAAGGAACCATTCAGAAAAAAATCAGGGAAAGTGCGGCCAAAGAACAAGAAGCTTTCGATAAAGGAGAAAAAGTATTGCTGGGCACCAACAAACACCCCAACAAAGATGACCGGATGAAAAACGACATGGAGCTCTACCCTTTTATAAAAACAAAACCAAGAAAAACACTAATCGAGCCCATTATTGAAAGGCGATTGGCTGAAAAATTGGAACAAGAACGACTTGAAAATGAGTAGGTTTCTGTTCAAATGCTTATATTTGAATAAAATAAAACACTATGGAAGCCATTAGAAAAATTGTCAAAGTAATTGATCGTGAAGTACATATCACTTTGCCTTTGGGTTTCAATGCAGAAGAAGTTGAAGTTATTATTTTCCCTTCATCTGGAGAATATAAAATACCACAATGGCAAATTGATCAGGTGAGAGAACGAACTGAAAACTATTTAAAAAATCCGGATAGTGCCATAGAAATAGACGATTTTTTTAAACAAATTGACAGTGAAGTTTAAAGTATTGTTCTTAAAAGAAGCTCAAGATGATTTTGCTGAGAGTAGAAATTGGTACAGAAAAATAAATCCTTCTTTATCCGCTAGATTTACAAAAGATTTTAAAGAAACCATTAAATCGATACAAGAGAATCCTAATAAATACCAAATCAGGTATGACAATAACAGGGTCAGGCTTCTTAGAAAATTTCCCTACTTAATCCACTACAGCATTGAAAATGATATAGTTTTAATTAAAGCTCTTTTTCATACATCAAGAGACCATAGGAACTGGAAAATAAGGAATAACAATCAAAATGAGTAGAAAAAACATACAACATATCAAAATTCAGGATAGTGAAACCCCTTCAAAATCTTCAGATCAGACATTGGATACAGCTGAAGGTTTTTCAATAAAAAAATCCTATTCCAAAAAAGATATTGAACAACTGAAACACCTCGATTTTGTTGCCGGTATCGCGCCTCATTTGCGAGGGCCTTATTCGACGATGTATGTTCAAAAGACTTGGACCATTCGGCAATATGCCGGTTTTTCAACCGCTGAAGACAGCAACGCTTTTTACCGAAGAAACCTCGCTGCCGGACAAAAAGGACTTTCAGTAGCCTTTGACCTCGCTACCCATCGCGGCTATGACAGCGATCACGAACGTGTGCAGGGCGATGTGGGAAAAGCAGGTGTGGCAATTGACAGTGTCGAGGATATGAAAATCCTCTTTGACCAGATTCCGTTGGACAAAATGAGTGTGTCGATGACCATGAACGGAGCCGTGTTGCCCATTATGGCTTTCTATATCGTCACTGCCGAAGAGCAAGGCGTTTCCCCTGACCAACTCGCCGGAACCATACAAAACGACATTCTCAAGGAATTTATGGTGCGTAACACCTACATCTATCCGCCTACACCTTCCATGAAAATCGTTTCAGATATTTTTGAATATACCTCTAAAAACATGCCCAAGTTTAATTCCATCAGCATCTCAGGCTACCATATGCAGGAAGCCGGGGCTACCTGCGATATTGAATTGGCTTACACGCTTGCAGACGGTTTGGAGTATTTAAAAACAGGCATTGCCGCAGGAATGGATGTCGACAGTTTTGCGCCCCGTCTTTCCTTCTTTTGGGCCATTGGGATGAACCATTTTATGGAAATTGCCAAAATGCGTGCCGCCCGTATGCTTTGGGCAAAAATCGTCAAGCAATTCAACCCGAAAAATGAAAAATCACTGGCCCTGCGCACCCACTGTCAAACCAGTGGATGGAGCCTTACTGAACAAGACCCCTTCAACAATGTGGCACGCACCTGCATTGAAGCTGCTGCTGCGGCTTTTGGCGGAACGCAGTCCCTGCATACCAATGCACTTGATGAAGCCATTGCACTGCCTACAGATTTTTCTGCGCGCATCGCCAGAAATACACAAATCTTTTTACAACAAGAAACTGAAATCACCCGTACGGTTGACCCCTGGGCAGGCAGTTACTATGTTGAAAACCTAACCAACGAAATTGCAGAGCGTGCCTGGGAGCTCATTCAGGAAGTGGAAGAACTGGGTGGTATGACCAAAGCGATTGAAGCCGGCATTCCCAAAATGCGC
>JBBDVI010000010.1:9201-12969 GCA_040903465.1 Flavobacteriaceae bacterium | reverse complement strand
TTCCTAAAATATAGCGATCGACCCGTACATTGTTTCCAAAGTTTTCTGCAGCCTTGATTTTTTGTTTCTTTTGTATCAAGACAAAAGAAAAGGAATGGTATTAAAACTTTACAATCGTTCTTATTTTATTTTACATAATATAGAAGGAGAAAACAAAAAACGTTCATTAAATGCAAGAAACGAGCAACGGCTAAGAAATTTTCAAAAGGCTGATGCGTTGGGGAAAATTTTTAGCGGTTGCGGCAAGCCAGCCAAAAATCTCGTGAAAAATTTTATAGCAAAATTATTCTTAAAATAGGAGAATTTTGATCCATAGCAAAAGCTGAGCTTTTTTTTGGCGCTGGCCAGACGGCTGGAAATTGTGTGTAAAAATAAATGCCCAAAGCATTTAATTTTTACAAAGCAATCAGCGGTTGGCCGAGCCGCAATTTTACATAACGGCAATTATAGGGCAAATGACGGACGTTCTTGAAATGCTCAATTTTATTTTTTCTTTAAAAGAAGAAACGTTCAATAAAGACGGAGCACTATTTTACATAATATCATTATAGGGAAAATGGCAACCGATTTGGTATAAATTAAAGAATTAAGACATTTGTACTATAATTTATATTATGTAAAATATAATTATTGAAAGCCCCCACTATATAAGCATTCTGTATTTACAATCCCTGCAACCTCTATTCCAAACCATTCACCTCTATCGCCACCGTACCGTCTATTTTTATAAAAGCAGCTATCGCATTATTAGTGAGTTGTATGTTTTGAAATGTAATGTCCTGTAGTGTGCCGTTGACAAATACGCCGGGTATTGGTGTATAGTTATTTAAATAAGTCGCGATGTTTTGTTTGCCTTCGTCCAGGTTTGGTTTAATCGAATACCGGCAATTTTCCTGTAACTGCAACAAAATGGTTTTAGACGCCATCCAGTTGGCGGTTTTGGCAAAAACACTTTTGCTGTCCAGTACATAATCGAGTTGGTCGAGATAGATTTCCTGTGTGGTGGCATATTGTATAATACCCTAAGGTTCAATATACAGTTTTATCAAAATTCGGGTCTTTCGTAAAACTTTATTTTAAAAAACTTCGTAAATACTTACAAATGGACTACATTTAAATACATTTAATCTAAAATATTAGTATTTAAGCGGTGTGATATATTTATGTTTAGTATGTTTGTGGTTCCTAAATCAAAGAATTATGAAATGTTCATTACTTAGATTGATGGTAGTAGGTTTGTTTTTTCTTCAAGTGTGTATCGGTACTGCTCAGGTAGGAATTAACACCACAACTCCTAGAACAACGCTCGAAGTCGGCGGTTCCATGCTGATTTCTGATGACCTTGATGTTGGGATTATCAAATCCATGAATGATCAGGACACTTCCACCTTTTTAATACAGGATAACAATAACGATATCAAAGCACTTGACGTTAGTAATCCCACGGGTGCTGCATTGGGCTATATTCAGGAATATGTGGTGACCAATGCCAATCTTGACTGGGTATTGAATTTTGATACTCAGGTGGATGCAGATGATTTTGATTTGATCAGTATTTCGGCCAATTATGACACAGAATTGGCTTTGACAAACAACTTGGATAAATTCAGTTTGCCTTATACCGCTGCTTTTGTTCAAAACGGCACCTGGAGGATTATAGCCGATTTTCCGGCCGCTCAAAATCTTGACACCAATGCAATAGGTACCTGGACCATTACCACATTGATATTTTCAAAAGATTTATCAAAACAACTGGGTGTGATTGAAGTGCCCATGAACAATCAAACCACTGAAAGTGCCGTCACCCCTATTATTGATTAAAAACCTGCTTATGTTTAAGAAAACTACATTACTATCCTTTTGTCTCATCCTTGCAACACTTGCCCAAGCGCAAGTTGGAATAGGCACACTTACACCTGAAACTGATTTACACATCGCCGGTGAATTGCTTGTTCAGGATGATTTTAATATCAAGCCACTCCCCTCGGTCACTATGCCAGATGAAGATTTTAAATTGATAACAAGACTTACAAACTCAACACCCGTAGGTGAAATAGCCATCCTGAATGTTGATTCATTAACTGTGGCACCTATCAATGTGGTCAATTATGAATTTACAAACATCTCCAGTGATAACCTTAGGGATGTCAATTTACAGTACAGTGCAGCTAATTATGTTGTGGGTGTGGCCAATTTCAGGTATGTGGGTGATGCCATCGAAAAACAGAATGTTGCAAGCGGCAAGACCATAGGTACTTTTGTATTGCGCACTTTTGTAAACAATGGCCAATGGCACCTTGAGATAAGAAACAAGGATTTGGATCTCGCTAATGGCAGCAAATCAGTTAATTATTATGTCACGCTTATCGTGTATGACAAATCATATTACAGGAACTTGCCCCCCATTGTAACAGATCTTGGCGGTTCAAATACGGGAACAGCTTCGGCTATTCCTGACTTATATTAATTCTATAGCTATGAAAAACCTGCTACTTTTTCCGTTTTTATTTATAAGCCTGTCTTTTTGGGCTCAGGTGGGTATCAACACCTCCACCCCTTCTGCTGATCTTGATGTGCAGGGAAGTGTAAAGATTGATGAAAAACTTTATCTTGAAAATCCCGGTAACTCTACTCAAATAAGGGGCTCCAAACTATTGATTCAAAAAGTAAATGATGAACTCATTGAATATGACATCACCCAAAGCAAATACGGACCCATCAACTATGCGCAATTTATTTTCAGGGAAACTTCTACAAATGGTTTGCAGGACTATGACACCAAAATAAGTACAGAAGATTATATAGTGACTTTGCAGGGGTATTATTTTACTGCTGAAAACAACAATACCAATGTCTTGCTAAAAAGTACGATAGACGATGACTATATAGAAGGATATCAATTTTACGCTTATCCCAACGCGGCAACACAGACCTGGTTTATCAGGGCATTTGTAAACAATTCGACTTTCAGGAGCGGGACCGGTTATGATGAAAACCCCGTTGATATTTTTTTAAATATCATTATTTATAGAAACGGTTTTATTGCAAAAAGCCTAAATACCATTTCGGTGAATATGGGTAAATCTGAAACAGGCACTGCTCCCTTGCCTTCGGGTTTTAATTAATTGTTATTCAATATATTAACATCCTTTAACAAAAGGAGTTAAACCTATCTCAACTCACATAACATTAAGAACTTTTCTCTTATAAAAGTGTAACTTGTACTATATAAATATAAAAAAATCAAATTATGCAAACGACAAGAGAAGAAGCTAGAAAAGAAAGTAAAGATAATTTGGTGAACAACCTTCAGGGTTTATTGGAAAAAAACTATGATGCGGAAAAAGGCTTTAAAAATGCCGTCACCAATGCCAATAATCAAAACTTAAAAGAATTTTTAAAAACACAGACTGCAAGACGGAATCGTTTTGCAACAGAGTTGGACAATGAAATCCGTTCCTTAAATGTGGAGCCTAAGGAAAGTGGTAGCACTACCGGAACCCTACACCGCAAATGGATAGATATTAAAAGCAGTGTCTCAGGAAACGACGATGAAGCTGTTTTGCAAGAATGCATTCGTGGTGAAAAAGCCAGCGAAGAAGAATACCGGGAAACACTCAATAAAAACAACTTTCCCCCACAGATTGAAAGTGTATTAAACAATCACTTAAATGAAATTCAAACAACCCTTTCTCAGGTTAAGACTTTAGAGAGTCTTGCTGAAAGACAGGAATAAAATGTTCTCGTTTTGTTTGAATGAAAAATCCC
>JBBDVI010000010.1:0-9191 GCA_040903465.1 Flavobacteriaceae bacterium | reverse complement strand
CCCAAATCAATTGATTTGGGATTTTTTTGTCAGGATTTAAATCTACTTAATGGCCTTTGTTATTTAAATTTGGTAAATGCAAAGCTCTGGCCATCTACTGAAATGTCAATCTGTGCCTTTTTATGAGGCATCGTGACCACCGTCATTCCATCCCTGAACTGTATGCTTTTTGTCTCCCCCTTCTCCATCATAACGCCGTGCATATCTGTCACCAGCTTGAGGGTTTCATCTTTTAAGCGTTCAAATTGTCTTTCATTCTCAAAGAGAACCAATTGGCTAAACGATTTTCCCTGTAAGTCAACTCCTGAGTCAGGTTGTGTAATGCGGGCGGTTCCTATTACTTTCCCATTTGAATATACGGCTCCATTTCCGGAGACACCGTCTTTAGCATAGGTTCCTTCTTTTAATTCAGGAAAAATGACATAAGCGTGCGCTTCTAAAATAAGATCTGCCAGCTCAGGATTGCTTTTGATAAACAGGGTTTTTGTCTCCTGTGCATCACTGATCACTTTCAAATCTTCTTTTGTTTGCCCTATTGTAGCATTGACAAAAAACAATGCTAAAAAGGGTATTAATATTCTGTTGAATTTTTTATAGTTAGCATTCATAATGTATAAATTTTGGTTACAACTATAATATAAGAAAACAGACACGTAAACATTGTTAAGCATCTGTTATTTTTAGAGCGTTTAGAACGCTTTTCCTTTAATTATAAATGCATTGCCTTAAAGGCTTTTTATTTTTCCGGCAGGTTCATAATCAATATATCCTTCCTTTCCGGAAGTATAAAAAGTATCCTTATCCCAGGGTGTCAGGTCAATTTTTTGTTCAAAACGTTCCACCAGGTCCGGGTTTGAAACAAAAGGTCTTCCAAAAGCCACCAAGTCTGCATCCCCTGCTGCAATAACAGCATTGCCTTTTTCCCTGTCAAAGTCAGTATTGATCATTAAAGTACCGTTGTAAAGCGGCCTGTAGTGTTTGGCTATTTCGGTGACTGCAAAAGGAACTTCCGAAACATCATTAAAAGGTTCTGAAAGATGCAGGTATGCCAGGTTGTAATTGTTCAGCTTTTTCACAATATAATCAAAGGTGGGAATGGTTTCTTCATCCATGGTCATCCCAAAAATACCGTGCAATGAAGGATTCAGCCGAATACCTACTTTTTGAAGCGAAATGACTTCGCTCACCGCTTCCAGCACTTCAAAGAGAAAGCGTGTGCGGTTTTCAATACTGCCACCATAGTGGTCTGTACGATGGTTTGACGTGGCATTAAAAAACTGATGGAATAAATACCCATTGGACGAATGGATTTCAACACCGTCAAAACCGGCGACTACAGCATTTCTAGCAGCTTGTTGAAACTCCCCTATGGTTTGTTTGATTTCGGCTAGGGTCATTGCTTTGGGGGTAACGGTTTCTTTAAAGCCATCGGGGGTATACGATTTGCTCTTAGGGTTGATGGCTGAGGGAGCCCATGGTAATTCGCCATTGTGAAAATCGGGATGTGACATGCGGCCCACGTGCCATAACTGAATAAAGATGCGACCGCCGGCATTGTGTACTTTTTGGGTTACTTTTTTCCAACCCGCAACCTGTTCTTGTGAGTATATTCCGGGAGTATTGATATATCCAACGGCGCGCTTAGAAACTTGCGATCCCTCAGAAATGATCAAACCGGCTGAGGCACGTTGTGCATAATACATGCCCTGCAGTTCTTCTGTGGGTATATTTCCTTTGTTATCTGCCCGGTTACGGGTCATGGGAGCCATCACCACACGGTTGGGTAAATCTAAATGGTCACTTTTAAAAGGGGTTAACAAGGGTTGTTGTTCTTTCATAGTTTTTCTTTTAAAAGTATAAATTATGAAAGGAAGAGGCAATTAAACTTTCGTTAAATATAAGAAGAGGAAAACAGTGTTTTAAAGCAATAACTTCATAAAATCAATCCTGCTGTATTACCACTAGGGATGCTTTGACGCCTGTAGCAAGGTTCCATTCGTTTTCGGTGATTACTTCATTGTTTTGATCATATACCTTAAACTGTGCTGTATTGGGTCCTGAAGTTCCTTGATTCAATGCCTGAAACTGTATAACATTCTTTCCTTGTTTGAGATCGACTAGCACACTTTGAAAGTCTGCCCGTAGATTGATATTGTGAATAATCACCTCGTCATTAACAAGTATACGCACCTTATCACCGTCAACATATTGGTGGTCACGACAAAGAATTTCAATCGTTTTGCTTTTTGTGCCAAAAGTACCCAGAAGTTGCTCCTTGTAATATTCATTCTTGATTTCTTTGTCCTTGGTTAACCAGCTGGGCTTGTAATCAAACTTTCGCGTCATTAGACCATTACCGGTAGTCATATCAAAGTTTTTTTCTTTTTTGGAATCCAAAGGTTTTGGGTTTTCTTTGGTGTTTAAAAAAGATTCATTGTTTGACAAACTACGGTTGCTGTTTGAGCTCGAGAATGGATTGTCTGGCGTGGTATCACTTTCCTGTGCATTTATAGGTCTCCCCAGTCCTGTATTATTGTCAATCTGCGAATGGGAAACGACAATAAAACCAATTAATAATAAGAAAGTCAGATAGCATTTCATAGGTGAAAATTTAGAACACATATTGCAATTTTTATACCAATTATAACTAACGCATAATTGCAGATTCAATTGCTATTTTCCTCGCTTTCTTTTTAAAAAATAATGGTCCAGGGAATATTTTCCACTTCCGGTGAGAAAGAGAACCAAAAAAACGATCAAATAAAACAACGCCAGTTCTTTACGCTGAAAAGCGTCTGCAGCGTGCACAATAAAAAAGGCAACAGCCATTGTAGCCATTAAAGGGATTGCGGCCAGACGTGTTCCCAGACCAATAATAACAAGAATTGAGCAGACAACTTCAGCAAAAATGACCAGAGTAAGACTGGCCTCTGCTCCCAGCCCGATGGGGTCACCAAAGGTTATGGGGTCGTTTCCAAAAAACTTCATAAGCTTGGGTATGCCGTGAGTAAGCATAAGCCCCCCTACTCCAATGCGAAGTAGTAATAAAGCAATATCAGTATTTTTTAAATTCAGGATGGTGGAGTATGTTTCAGATTTCATGGTACAATTGGGAATGATTATTTATATAAAAGTATCTAAAATTAAGGGATTGGCAAAAAAAAATACCTGCAGGAAGCAAATGGTGTATTCTTAAAATTTAAAAAATAATGTTAATTTATTAGCGTGTAGGCATTTATATCAAAATAATTCACGATATTTATTTGGTTAGCTAGTAAAGGTTTTAAAAATGGAAAACACAATTTCAATCCCCGGTAAAATAAATCTTTCCCGCCTGGAAAAAAAATACAAGCGTTTAATTGAACGCGCTTATAATCTACGCCAGTCTGATGACAGCTTAAGCGATATTTTTTATTTTGAAGCCGAGAAAGTGCTTACACAATTGCGATTGCTGCGTTCCAACCTTTTCCTCAACTAGCCTTTTTAAAAAGGGTATCCAATAGCAAAGTTTAATATAGGGTTTCCTATATCGTAGTTCCATCGTTCTCCTTCGGGAAGTGATGGCGTCCTCATGGGTGCGGCCAAATCAAAGCGAATCACAAAACTCTGAATGTCAATACGCAGCCCCACACCTGCTCCTACTCCCATTTCCTTCATAAAGTCACTGTTAAATTTTCCTCCCGGTACAGATTCATTTTCATCTGTGTTCCAAATATTCCCGGCATCTGCAAACACGGCGCCTTTTAAAAAGGAATATATAGGGAACCTGTATTCTATATTGGCTTCCAGACGAATGTTTCCGGTGCGATCAAAAAATGGGTTGGTGTTCGTGCCCTCCTCAGGGTTGAATGATCCTGGGCCCAATGACCGAATTCTAAACGCCCGCACACTGTATGGACCCCCGGAGAAATATTGTTTGCTGAAAGGCATAATATCTGAATTTCCGTAAGGCACTCCCAGTCCTGCAAAAAGCCGCGTGGCTATTTTTTGACCGGAACCCACTTTTAAATGATACCGCACATCAACATCTGCTTTTGCATATTGGGCATATTCAAGACCAAAGACTGTCTTTGAATTGGCCTCTACGGCCTCTCCGCTAATCAATGATAAGGTATTTCCTGCTAAATCGAGATTTCCATTAAGATAAAATTGGTGTGTCTTATGTGCATCTATCAAACCGTTATAGGTGAAAGAATATAACAACCCCGCAATGAATTGTTGATTAAAACTGCTTCTTAAAAAAGGATTGTCTTCCAGTATTTGTTCAAACGCATCCGTGGTTTTTGATAAATTGACATAGTTTACAGAAAGCGGCGTCAACTCGTGCGTTACATACCTGTTTGCATTCCATATATAACCAAATGATGCATTCGCAGACGTCAGGCTGTAAAGTTTGCTGCGGTTTAAGTAATCAGCACCAAGGCTTACTTTTGTTTTTGGAATAGAATATTTAAACCAATCATTATTTATTGAAATGGGGAATAGCATTCTCGGAAAGATCAAATCGGCACTGGCTCCCAAAAGAATACTGTTTAACCCCGACTGTTCGCCGGAGGCGATTTGAAATTCATAACCGCCTTTTCCGGTCAGGTTTAAGATTTCACCGCCTTTAAAAAGATTCCTATTTGTCAAAGTTGCAGATAAAGTAGGGCCAGCAAAATTATTTGACTTCGTTACCGCCTGAAGTTCTGCTTTTATAGCTCTTTTATTCAGGGGTGTTAAAAAGATATTGGCTTCTAAAACCCCCAGACTGTCTGTTGCCAGAGAGTCAATTTCGTCATACCTGATATTTACAAATTTATAGGCTCCCAATGAAGTAAGCCTCCTGCTGGTGTTTCGTGAATTATCAGGGTTAAAAAAGTCATTTTCATCAATAAGGATGTAAGGCAGGAGTCTTTTGGGCAGGAAAAACTCTTCCTTTTGAAAAAAGTTTTTTTGGTCGAGACGTGTGCTGTCTTGTGTTGTATACGCTCCACCCGGTGAATGGTTGGGATATACGTTTACTTTGTTTATGCGATACGGTATGATGGATTTTTCGGGAATATCTTTTTTCAGACGCAGAAAAAGGTCAAACCGCTTGTTTTTGTATTGATTGGTGTCTGCTTCAAAAATCAGAAAATTTGAGGTAAAGTTATAATAGCCTCTGTTCTTTAGGTTCTTGTCGATGCGTTCGCGTTCATTCCGAAGGACAGACAGGTCAAAACGCATGTCTTTCTCTATTTCGGTTTCAGACAAAGAAATTTCTATATCATTGTATATATGCAGGGAATCTTTATCAACACGATAATTTTCCAATAAATAAGGCTCAGTAAGCTTTATAACATACTTTGCTCCTGCAGTTTTATTTTCGGGATTCTCTTCCATGGCAGACCCCACATTACTAAAGAAAAAGCCCCTGTTTTCAAGTCTGTTTCTTATTAGGTCTTCGGTCTTGATGGTATTTATATCAGATTCATAAACAGGCTCCTCTCCTATTCTCTTGTTCAGGAATTTATTGATAAACCCGGGGTTTTCCCGCTGACTTTTGTAGTGGACCAAAAGCCCCAGACGAGACCCCAGTATTTTGGAATTGGGTTCAGGACGGAGCAAGTTTTCTATTTCGGTTTGAACTTCGTCCATATCTTTCACCAGCGTGTCACTGCTAATTTCGACATCGGCTCCTGTATATAACATTTTCCCTTCAGGAACAAACCGCTTTACATTGCAGGCTTGTAAAACCAGGACAATAACCGGTATCAAATATATGTTCAAGTTCTTAATTTTCATTTTAATCCTTGTTTTCTTCAGTGGGTTCATCCTCTTCCTCTTGAGGTGGCTCTTGCTGTTGCTCTTCAGCAGCTTTTGTAAAAAGTTCGGCGAATTTATCAAACTCGCGTGTGAATATCAATGCTATTCCGCTAACAATCAATTGCCCGTCAATTACATTTTCAAATTGATTTCTTCTAAAGCCCTTCAAGCGGAACCGCCCATTTTCAGTAAGCAAATATTCAACACTCACATTTCCTATTACCGGACTTCGTTCGTCAGGATTTTGATTGCTTCCCTGTATATCAACCTCGCTCCCAACGCTCACAATCACCCGGTCATTAAACAGGCGTTTCCTTGCGGTAATATCAAGTTGTGTGCGTTCTTGCGACCCTTCTTCACCATAATCGGTAAAACTATCAAGACCAAAATCCAGTTCAACCCCGGTACTTCCCAGCAGTTGGTCTGAAAACTTGTTCATGCGTTCAGAAAGCGCCTGGTTTATATTGTTTCTGGCAATAGACATGGCACCTCCCTGGCTTCCGTCGCTACCGGACTCAGGAAAAAATCGGTTTAAAACCAAAAGTGAAAATACCTGTTTATTGAGTTCTTCTTCTTGTTGGTTTATTTGTTGTACACGGCCATACACCTGACCGCCAATGGCGCCTTGTTCATCCTCAGGCATATCGAGGTCAAAAGTCAAGACGGGTTGCATGAGTTCGCCATCAATATTAAGATAAACGAGAAATGGCAGTTGCTGCCTGAATCTATTGTTCATACCCGAACCAAAACTTTCTGATGCCGGTGCCATTAAAGAGGATGCCGCAGTCTCCACACGATAAATAGCCCGAATGTCCAGCAACGCATCAAACGGGTCACCTGCCCAGGTAACGGTACTGCCATCTGCTATTTCAAAACGTCTTTTGACCAGGTTATATAAATTAATTTCAAAATGTCCCTGATTAAGTGTGTAGCGACCCGATAAAGTCGTTCTTCCATTGGGATCCACATTAAAAGTAAGCTCCCCTTCTCCACCTATCTCAAAATTATCACCCGTTTGCTCGTCAATCACCACATTAAAAACGGCATCTTTATTAATAGAAATTAAAGCATTTATATCAAACCCTGTAACGGCATAAGATTCTTCCTGGGTCTGTGTGAGGATATCATCAGGGTTTTCCCTATTGACAAAAATCACAACTCCCTCACGTTCTTCAATTGCCAATTCTGATTCCGGCATAATGTAAGTAACGTCTGTTTCTTCACCCAGATTGAGTCTTGCATCTAGTTTTGGTAAATTTAAATTACCCGAAAGGGCCGCCTCAATATCAACGATTGCTGTACCGTAAAAAAGTTCATTGTCATCACGAGTGGAGTTTAGCAACCTGAAGTTTTCTGCATTAAATTGCAGGTCAAATTCAGGATTTACAAAACTTTCTGAGAGGATGCTTCCATCGACCACAAAATAATTTCCGTTTTCATCTTCAATCTGAAATTTATCTAGGAAAAGCCCTTCATTGTTGATGCGCAAACTTTCATCGTTTAGCCCGAACCCGGCATTGAGTGTTGCAATTGTAAAGCGTGCATTGTTAAAAGTGACATTTCCCTCATACTTTGGCTCTGCTGTGGTTCCGCTCACTTTTATATCACCTGAAAAAGATCCTTGTGCATTTGTTATTTCACCATCAGAAAAACCCTCAATAGCACTGATTTTAACTTCGTTCAATGCCAAATCAAGATTGAGTTTTGCAGCCACTTCATCGGCTTCATAATCACCGGTAAGGTCTAAATCTACCTCCCCTCCTTTTACAGCCAGATTGAAATCATAAATCCCCGCTGAACTTTCCCGGGCATCCAGGCTTAGCGTACCCATAGGCACGTCCATCACGTTGAATTCGTTAATTTCCATATCAGCTATGAGTCCCAAACTGCCAAAAGGGTCTTCCATTATTACATTGCCATTAAGTCGACCCTGTGCAAGTGTGTTTTCGGGGTTGAAATAATCGAGAAAATCAGCTAGACGAAAATTTTCAAAGGTAACGGCAACATGTTCTTTCTCAATTTCGGGACGTGAACTGCTCAAGGTGAATTCCTGACCGTTACGATTAATCCTGAAATCGTTAAAAGCCAAATAATTTTCTGTGTAGACAATTTCATTCCTTTCAGGAATACTCCACTCTTTTTTGTTTATAATAAACTCCGCAGGGTCTATCTGTAAACGGATGGTATCATTTTTTCGGGTAACATCAGCGTTAAAATGAACAATCTTTTCCTCTTCAAAATAAGAGTTAAAATCTAAATTGAGTATTTGATTTTCGATTGAGCCTTCCAGTGATGTCTTTTTGATATCGAGAGGCCCTGCAACAATATTTTTAAAATTAAAATTAACATCAAAATTATCAGCATCAGATTGAAGCCCCAAAGCCAGACTGTCAACTTCATTGCCATTATAGTTTACGTAGGGCAATAAAACATTGGCAGTAAGTTCACGTTTGGATTCATTAAAATCAACCTGAATATCAATGGTATCCATTTCCTGAAGGTTGGTCACAAACACATCACGGATTATAGGTGCCTGACTGAGCTTAGCTTTCAATTCAAGATTCACCGGGTTTATGATGGTGTCATTTTCTACCTCGCGTATTTGAAAATCTTCAGAAAGGTATCTTTCAAAATGACGCTGTAAAGCTTTACTAAATTCGGTAGGATTAGCGTTGGAACGCAAGGTCACATCTACCATCTTATTTGTGATGTCAAGCGACGTGGTATCAGGGTTTGCAAAAGCATCTACTTCAAGGTTGCCCAGCAGATAAGATTGATTGTCATAAACCGCGATGCCATCCTCAACTTCAGCTGTAAATGTAAACGTTTCTGTATTGCCTAAAAAGTCGGCTTTTAAAACAAATGCACTCCGAATATTCCTTTCTGTCAAACCGAGTGCCTGAAAGTCGGCACCTTTTACATCAAGCCTCACAGCAAAGCCAGGCGAAACAGAATCCAGTTGCACCACCGAATAAAGCGAGAGGTCAAGATTTTCATCCCGGTATTCTGACGTTAATGTTCCTTCTCCATCTTCAATGTCGCCGCTGAGCGACCAATCCTCAATGGCATACTCATTGAGTTGGAAACTGTGTATCGTGGTTTCCACATGGGCGTCAAGATTATTGATATCTGAACCCTCTCCCGATGATGTTAACGTAAGATTGAGTTCACCGTACTGCTCATTTTTAAGGATTTTACCTAATTTGAGTTCTTTTACTTCCACATTGGCATCATAGGCAATGGTTTCCTTGTTCAAATAGCTTCCGGCAATATCAATTTGCCCGTCAGACGTTTGTATAACGGCATCTGCTTTGATATCATCAAGTGTGCCTTGAAAACTGCTTTTCAGCGAAAGGGTTTTCGGTATGCTAATTCCCAGGGAGTCCTCATTCACAAATACTAGC
>JBBDVI010000009.1:0-13032 GCA_040903465.1 Flavobacteriaceae bacterium | reverse complement strand
CACATTGTCTTTGTAAGCAGAAACGATGGTATTGGGGTTTTCAGCTGACGTTTTTTTGATGAGTTTAAACAGTGACGATGGTTTTTCAACGCCGTCAATCACAAAGGTGCCATTAAAGATTTTATGGCGGCAATGCTCTGAATTGACTTGTGAGAAACCAAATACTTCAGAATCTGTAAGGGGTCTTTCCAAACGTTTTGATAGTTCTTCAAGATAGAATACCTCTTCGTCATTTAGTGCCAAGCCTTCCTGCTTGTTGTAAGCGGCTATGTCTGTGATATTTTTTATAGCTTCCGGTTGGATGTCTATGGTAAAAAGATTTTGATTCAGCTCAGCATACTTTTGCAACAGCATCGGGTCAAAATCGGCTTCTTTTTCATTTGTAATTTGGAATTCTTCAATCCGGATGATGTCTTCAATACCCATATTTTGGGTAATCTCTACCGCATTGGTACTCCAGGGGGTGACCATCGCAGCGCGGGGGCCTACAAAAAAATCCGTCGCGGGAGGTGTCAGGACGGATTCGGTATTAAGGGTGGCGTTGCCAAAAAGCCAGTTTAATTTTTGTATGTTTTTATCGTCAATATTTTGGTGTGCTGCCACTGCATACACCGTATTTTGTCTAGAGAAAAAGAGGATCATGTGTTTCGTTTGTTGTATGATGAAAAACAAAGTGCAAAATTACGGATTTTTATTATAAAAAAAGCCCGTATCTTTAAAATACGGGCTTTCGATTTTTAGAAATTTAAGATTCTAATTTACGATCAATTTTTTTGTACTGCTATTAGAGTCGGAAGAAATTTTAACCAGATAAAAACCTTCCGGGATATCATTTATTTCGATGATATTGCTAACAGTAACCGGATTTTTTATATTTAAAATAACCCTTCCGTTTATATCATAAAATACCAAACTATCTACGGTTGTTGTAGTTGAAATGGATACAGTATTATTTACCGTTGGATTGGGATACATCACAAAATCAAACTCTGAAATATCCTGGGTTGCTAAGGTACCCCATCTGTCTTCAGCGGGAACACCTCCCCAAATGACAGTCGCCAGATAGGGGTTGTCAATAAATGGATTGCGGTTGCTGTATGTTGTTTGAAGATAGTCGTTTCGTTGGTCTTCATATGCGCTTACGGGGTCTTCTGCATTCCAATCAAGAAAGGTTTGCAACATTTGCGTGCTTCCCTGAAAGCTTCCAACGCCGGCATATGAAGGCAGGCATTGATTTCCGTAACGTGTGTACATATACATAATCATTCTTGCCACATCACCCTTCCATTCATCTCCGGGGTACCAGTTGCCACTTCCTACATCACCTGCATTACCACTACCGTCTTGAAATAGTTTGCTTCCTCGGGTGTTGTTCATTTGCTGGTCTGTAGCTCTAATGTTGTGCGGGTCTGCAACAATCCCGGTTGAACCGTTGTTAGCATCTCCCATATCCGGAACCGGTTGTGAGCGGGCAAACACGTGCTCGCGATTGTACTCACAGGACATACCGCCGAAATCATTTTTGTCTCTTGACCGGTCTGTGGTGCAGTTTCCGTCATTGTCATTGTATCCATAAGTCAATAAAACATCATTGGTATTTGAGGGGTTTTCATCTGTAAAAATCAATACATCACGGGCATCGCCATAGGTAAAAGAAGTGTTGTGTGTTGAAATCTTTTGTTGTAACTCATCATACATTGCCTGGCCAGTCAGCGTTAAGTCAACATTATTATAGTAGGGTTGTTGTGAAAATGTAAATTGTGTGAATAATAAGAATACAATAATTTTTTTCATAGTAGCGTTAATTTTTTCTTTCCAATAATGCCATATAAAAGCCGTCAAACCCTGATGCTGATGGCATTATTTTTTTTTCAGCTGTGAGGGTAAAGTTATTTCCGTTTTCCCTTTTCAGGAAATCTTTAATTTGTTTTTCATTTTCTGAAGGTAAAATGGAGCAGGTTGCATACACGAGCTTTCCCCCGGGCTTTACCATTTTTGAGTAATTGTCAAGTATTTCAGCTTGTGTTTTTTTTATGTTCTCAATAAAATCGGGTTGCAATTTCCATTTGGCATCGGGGTTTCTTCGCAATACCCCCAGTCCTGAACAAGGGGCGTCTATTAAAACCCTGTCAGCTTTTTCGTGAAGTTTTTTAATCACTTTAGTGCTTTCAATATGCCTGGTTTCAATGTTAAAAGCCCCGGCGCGTTTGGCTCTTCTTTTGAGTTCGTTGAGTTTGTTGGCATAGATGTCCAGCGCAATAAGTTGCCCTTTATTTTCCATTAATGATGCCAGGTGAAGTGCTTTTCCTCCGGCTCCTGCACAGGCATCGACCACACGCATACCGGGGGCGACATCCAAGAAATCGGCTACCAATTGCGAGGAGGCATCCTGTACTTCAAACCAGCCGTCTTTAAAAGCGGGGGTTTGAAAAACATTGGCTCGTTCTTTTAATTTTAAGGCATTTGGAACACCTTGAACCGGTTCAGTTTCCATGTCCAAATCAAACAAGACTGCCTTTAACTGTTCGGGAGTGGTTTTTAGGGTATTGGTTCTTAATACGACTTCAGCTTCTACATTGAGTGCAGCAATTTCTGCATCCCATTTTTTGCCAAGTTCTTTTTCACCCATTTCATCCAACCAATCCGGAATGGATTCGCGATATTTTCTGATTTTTGAAAGTTCGTCAAACCGGCCTTTTATTCTACGGGTGGGAGTGTCTTCAAGTTGTTTCCAATCGGGCAGGGCAATTCCTTTTAAGGTTGCCCAAACAGTAAATAAGCGAAATAACTTCTGTCTGTCAAAAGGTTCTTTTACTTCGGCAATTTCAGCATACAGGCGTTTCCATCGCACAATGTCATAGACCATTTCAGCAATAAAGCTTCGGTCACGGGAACCCCAGCGTTTGTCTCTCTTTAATGTGCCCTGTATTGCTTTGTCTGCATATTTGTTTTCGTTGAAAATCTCATTCAAAGCATCAATAGCGGCAAAAACTAAATTTCGGTGTAAACGCATAATGGGTTTTGGGTTCAATATTTAAAAGTTCAAAATCAGGCATCTTACATCTGATTTTTTAGAAAAAAATCTATTCCGCAAAGGTATTACAATCTATGCGAAATGTTTTTATATTTATCCAAAATTACAAGGATGCGGATTTTAGGAATATTATTACTGCTTTTTTTATTTACCTTTTGTACTGATGACAAAAAGGGCGGAAGTGATTTTGTAACCGAAGTTAAAATTGAACGTGTCTTTACTGACTCTGTCAGCATCAGGGCACTTCAACCGGTGGATGAAAACAGGGTTTGGTTTGCCGGGAATTTGGGAAAAGTGGGACTTATTGATAACGGTGTTCCTAAAATAGCGACAATATCCTATGAGGATAGCCTACTTCACTTTCGGTCGATAGCCACAACAAAGCAGGCTGTTTTTGTTTTGAGTATTGCCAATCCTGCGGTGTTGTATAAAATAGGTTTTGACGGTAATGAAGCCACTTCCATTGAAGAAGTATATATTGAAAAAGGGGAGAAGGTGTTTTATGATGCCATGAAATTCTGGGATGATAAAGAGGGAATTGCAATGGGAGATCCTACTGACGGATGTCTGAGTATACTGATTACGCGTGACGGAGGAAATTCATGGGAAAAATTATCCTGTGATGTGCTTCCTGAAACAAAACCGGGAGAAGCCGCTTTTGCTGCCAGCAATTCCAATATTGCTGTTTATGCGGACAATGTATGGATTGCAAGTGGCGGAAAAAATTCACGTGTATTTCACTCTTCAGACAGGGGAAGAAGTTGGGAAGTATTTAATACACCCATTATTCAGGGAGGCACTATGACAGGTATTTACAGTGTTGATTTCTATGACGAAAAAACAGGGGTAGTCTTTGGAGGCAACTGGGAGAAAAAAAATGATAATGTGTCAAACAAAGCAATTACCGGAGACGGGGGGAAAACCTGGACACTTCTCAGTGATGGTGTCGGCCCCGGCTATCGCTCTTCCGTGAAGTTTATTCCTCACGGAAACGGGGATGAAATCATAGCTGTGGGCTCACCCGGTGTGTCTTATTCTTATGACAGGGGCCAGACATGGAGCGAACTTAGTAAAGAAGGTTATTTTGCTATCGAGTTTGTAAATGACAGTGTTGCATTTGCGTCGGGGAATAATAAAATTGATAGACTGCGACTCAGGTAGCTTTTAGGGCATTTTATTTTTTCCGCCACGGTATTTTTTTAAAAGCTGCATTTTAAATTCATATTCAGCTTTCTTTAATTTTAAGACCTTGACGGCTCCCATTTGTTCCAGGAGTTCTTTTTCTAATTTTGTTTCAAGCGCGTTTTCCTTTTCACGGTTTTGCTGGATTTTTCTAAGCAGCTCCAGAGCCTTTGTCTCAGAAAGGTTTTGAATGTCGTTTTTTATAACGTCTTTTACCTCACAGCGATTTTGTTTCTTCATCTCGTGAATTTGATTTTCATAAGCATTGTATACAGGCCAGAATTTTTCAGCCTGCGCAGAGGTGAGTTCAAGTTGCTGTGTTATGAAAGCGGTTTTAAGGGCTTTTATATTGTCATGATCTTTGTTTTGGGCAAAAGTTGTATTGACCAAAGCAAAGATTAAAATGAGGGATGTGAGTATTTTTTTCATAGGGGATGTGTTTTTATTCATTTAGGAAAGCTGTTTCATCAATGTTATAAGATAAATATTCCAATAATTCTTCCTGAGAAATATCAGATTCAGGAAAACCACTTTCTACAAATTCATCAGAGAGTAATTCCTGAAGTTCATATGTTGAGATGTCAATTTCATCACTTTCAATATAATCTGTAACGGATGTAAAATCACCTTCGCCGGTAGTGTTCACATTGTTTTGAAAATGGTAGACACTGAAAACTAATAAAAAAAGAGCGGCAATGCTAGCTGCATATTTAAAGAAGTTCGGTGTTTTGAGAGAAATAATTTTAGGCTCAGCAACTGTGGTTTGAATTGTTTTTTTACTGATGCTTTCTTCCAAAGAATTAAAATAGTCATTCGGAACAGCAAAGGGGTGTTTTTTAAGACCCTCTTGTTCCAGCCTGATGCGATTCAAAATTTGATCTTCCAAAGCATCAAAATAAGCAGGAGGAGTTTTAAACCCGGTTCCTTTATTAATAATATGTTTTAAATCCTTTTCCATTGTTATTTTGACTGTTGATTTGTCAAAAGGTTTAATTATGAGTGAGGTATGCGGTTATTTTTTTAACTGCCAGATGATATGAACTCTTCAATGCACCAACAGAGGTATCCAGTATTTCTGATAATTCCTCATAGGTGATATCATCAAAGTATTTCATATTGAACACCAATTGTTGTTTATGGGGTAGCTTTGCAATTGCCTGCTGTAACTTAAGTTGTATCTCACCTCCTTCAAAATAAACGTCAGAAGTTAAGGAATCAAGGGCTTTGTTCTTGAGTTCTTCATTTGAGATTGAATTCATTTTTGCTTTGTTGTTAATAAATGTAATGGACTCGTTAGTCGCAATGCGATACATCCAGGAGTACAATTTGCTTTCACCTTTAAAACCTTCCATATTTCTGTAAACCTTAATAAAGGTGTTTTGTAAAACATCGTCAGCATCATCATGGTTGATCACGATTTTTCTGATGTGCCAGTATAAACGTTCTTTGTAAAGACCAATAAGTTCTTTGAAAGCAGGCTCTTTACTTTTTTCAGATTTTAGCCGGTTTATGAAATCTTCTTCTCCAGACAATGAAAGTGATTTTATTAAGGACTAAAGATAGTGGAAAAGGTTTAAGTTAAACCAGATGTTTTTAGGTGTTTATAGCAATAAAATAGATGAAGTGTAAAAAAAACACGTTAAAAAGCAAAATATATTTTTTTGTAAGAAAAAACTTATTATCTTTATCATATCTTATGCGGTTATGTTTACTATTATGTGCCCCAAATATAATAGTTAACAAGTTTGGGAAAGGCAGACTTTAAACGGTCTGCCTTTTATTTTGCTCTAATCTGAAACCATCCCTTTTCTATCATTATTTTTGACTGTTAAATTTGTAGGAATAAAGTATAAAAAACACAGTATAAAATCGATAAAATGCATAAAAATAAGATAAAGTGTAAAAATAATTTGGTTATTTCATTTTTCTAAATTACATTTACATTGTATTTATATAGAAATTCGTTGCTATGAGCCCCAAATATAGTGACGAAAAAAATGAAAAAGCGAGCCATTTAACGGTTCGCTTTTTTATTTGGACATTATGAACTTCTTTGATTATTCAAAAGACTGCATCTCGATCAAACCAAAATACACTCCTTTGCCTGATAACAATTCCTGATGTGTTCCCTGCTCGACAATTTGTCCTTTTGACATCACCACAATTTTATCTGCATTCTGGATTGTAGATAGTCTGTGAGCAATGACGACTGAAGTGCGGTTTTCCATCATTCTTTCCAGTGCTTTCTGCACAAGGCGCTCGCTTTCAGTATCCAGAGCAGAGGTAGCTTCATCAAGGATCATTATGGGTGGGTTTTTTAAAACGGCACGTGCAATGCTAAGCCGTTGTTTTTGCCCTCCGCTGAGTTTGTTTCCGCTGTCCCCAATATTCATATCGAGTTGACCGGGCAATGTTTCCACAAATTCCCAGGCGTTTGCAATCTTAAGTGCCTCGATAATTTCTTCATCAGTGGCGTTTTCTTTTCCCAGTAAAAGATTTCCTCTTATGGTGTCATTAAAGAGAATGGAGTCCTGAGTGACAAGTCCCATCAAGCCGCGAAGTGATTTCAATCGTAAATCCCTGATGTCTGTTCCGTCAATTTTTATGGCCCCTTCAGTCACATCATAAAAGCGGGTGAGGAGGTTGGTAATGGTGCTTTTTCCACTGCCGCTTTGGCCTACGAGCGCGATGGTCTGCCCTTTTTTCACCTGAAGCGAAAAGTTTTTTAGGACAAATTCATTATCATATTTAAAGGAAAGGTTTTCTATAGATATGTTGCTCTCAAACGTTTCTTTTTGAATGGCATCTGCCTTGTCCTGAATATTATTTTCTGTTTCTAAAATCTCCAAAACACGTTCTGCTGCTGCGTTTCCTTTCTTGACACTGTATGACGCTTTTGAAATGGCTTTTGCAGGAGTCAATATCTGGTATGCCAGACCCATATAGACTATAAAAAGTTCCGGGTTGAGGGTTTCATCAATCAAGACCATGCGCCCTCCATACCATAATAAAATTGCAATAACAGTGATGCCTAAAAACTCACTCGCAGGGGAGGCGAGGTTTTGGCGGTTTAGTAATTTGTTTGAAAAATTGTAGAATCTTTCTGTTGAGGTCTTGAATTTATCTGTAAAGATGTTTTCAGCATTGAATCCTTTAATGATTTTTAAACCACCCAGGGTTTCTTCCAAAATAGAGAGAAAATACCCTTGTTCCCTTTGGACACGGTCAGACTTTCGCTTCAGCGATTTTCCGATCAGTGAAATAACAAATCCTGAAACAGGTATAAAAATAAAGACAAAAATGGTGAGCTCCAGACTGATCAACAACATGGCTCCAATGGTAAAAATGATGGTAAGGGGTTCTCTCACGATGAGCTCTAAAATGGAGAGAAAGGAGTGTTGGATTTCAAGAACGTCACTGGTGATGCGTGCAATGGTGTCTCCTTTTCTTTTTTCAGAATAGTGTGAGAGGGGCAGTTCAATGGTTTTTTTGTACATCGCATTGCGCACGTCTTTTAGAACCCCATTTCGCAAAAAGGTGATAAAATACATTGCCAGGTAATTGAAAATGTTTTTGAGTAAAAACATTGTAATCACAATTATGACCACATAGATCAATACATCTTCTGTGCCTTGGCTTTTTTGTTGTGTGACAAAATAGTTCAGGGAGTTTTCTACATATTCTTTTCCTTCAGTGATTCCTGTCCACACCGGCTTTTCAAAGCGTTCATCGGTATTGTCAAAAAGCACTTTCATCATAGGGAAGAGCGAGAGCATGGCCAGTGTGCTGAAAAGCGCATAGAAAATATTGGAAATAATATTCAATATGGCATATCCTTTATATGGTTTCGCAAAGCGAAGGATTTTTTTGAAGTATTTCATTTACTTATTTTAATGGGAAAAAGAAATCCAAAGGTAGTTTTTTTGTTTAAATGCCTAATGACCTTACGATGGTATCAATTTTGTCATCCAGTTTTTCAGAAACCTCCTTGAACATTTCTTTCGATTGTAAAGGAAGGTTCACACTGATATAGAATTTGATTTTTGGCTCGGTACCGCTGGGTCTTGCCGCTACTTTTGTGCCCTCTTCAGTATAATAAATTAATACATTTGAAGAAGGAACATCTATTTTTTCCTCGCTATTTGTCAATAGGTTCACGGCGATGCCTGAAGCATAATCTTCAATCCTGACCACTTTGGAACCTGCTATTTCCTGCAAAGGGTTTTCCCTTAACTCCACCATCATTTGTTTGATTTCTTCACTGCCTTCAATTCCTTTTTTAACCAAAGAAACCAGAAGCTCTTTATAAAAACCGTGTTTGATAAAGAGCTCGATAAGGTAGTCATAAAGAGTTTTTCCTTTTTCTTTTTGCTGTGCAGCCATTTCGCAAGCAAGCAAGGAAGCAGTAACCGCATCTTTATCCCTTACAAAATCACTCACCATGTATCCAAAACTTTCTTCACCGCCTCCCACAAATTGTTGTTGGGGATGGTCTTTGATCATTTTGGCAATCCATTTGAAGCCTGTGAGGCCCACTTTGCATTCAGCATTGTATTCTGAAGCAATTTTTTCCATCATTGGGGTAGACACAATGGTGGAAGCGATAAAAGCATCGCCTTGCAAGGAGTTGTTGCTGGAGTGGAAATCAAGAAGAAAATCGCTCATCATGACCATTGTTTGATTTCCGTTAAGGATGGTCATTTCCCCTGATTCATTTCTGACGGCAATTCCCAGACGGTCGCCATCAGGGTCTGTACCGATTACAATATCTGCATTTATTTTATCAGCCAGGTCAATAGCCATTTTCAGGGCTTCTGGCTCTTCGGGATTAGGGGATTTTACAGTTGGAAAATTACCGTTTGGTTCAGCTTGTTCTTCCACAATGTGCACATCTGTGTAACCGGCTTTCTTAAATGCTTGCGGATTGAGCATAATAGAAGTACCATGCAGGGAGGTAAATACAATTTTCAGATTTTCCTTAGCTTCTTTTGAAGTACCGAAACTCCCGTTTTGAACAGATTTTTCCAGGAAAGCATTATCAACATGTTTATCGATATAATGGATGCGTTCTTCTATTGCCGTAAAACGAATCTCTTCAAATTTCAACGAATTGATCTCCACAATAATTTCTGCGTCCTCCGGTGGCACGAGTTGGCCTCCATCTTTCCAGTATACTTTGTAACCGTTGTATTCAGGTGGATTGTGTGATGCGGTGAGAACGATTCCGGCGTGACAGCCCAGGTGGGTGACCGCAAAGGAAAGTTCCGGAGTGGGCCGCAAGTCTGAAAACAGATAAGCTTCTATGTTGTTTGCCGAAAACACATCTGCCACCACTTTTGCAAGTTCTTTACTGTTGTGGCGACAGTCATAACCAATGGCTACCTTGTGTTGCTCACCGGGAAACCGTTTTTTGATGTAATTTGAAATGCCCTGGGTGTTCTTGCCCAGTGTATATTTATTGATGCGGTTATCGCCCACACCCACAATACCACGCATACCACCGGTGCCAAACTCGATATTTTTGTAAAAACTCTCCTCGAGTTCCTGCGGATCTTTAGTGATCAACTCTTTGACTTGTTGCTGGGTTTTTTGATCAAAAAAAGGAGTGAGCCATTGATTGACTTTTTCAAGTATTTCGGGTTTAATATAGATCATTTCTTTGAAAAATTTCTGAAGAACAAAGGTAAATAAAGTTGAGGAGACCTTGGTGTTATGGAATCGTTAATCCAGATTGATTTCCTCGCTAATCTTATAATTTTCTTTGTGTTTGTTATTCCTGAGAATGATTTCACCGAGAAAACCTGCCAGAAAAAGCTGGGACCCAATAATCATTGCTACAAGGGCAATATAAAACTGGGGACGGTCTGTAAGCAGCCTGCCTCCAGGATTGATAAAAACTTTGTCAATACCCAGGTAGACTGTCAACAAAAACCCAATAAAAAGAATAAAAGCACCCCAGGCGCCAAAAAGGTGCATGGGTTGTTTCCCAAATTTGCTTAAAAACCAGATGGTAATCAGGTCGAGAAAGCCGTTCATAAAACGATTGATGCCAAATTTGGTTGCACCATACTTTCGGGCCTGGTGCTGTACTACTTTCTCGCCAATCTTATTAAAACCGGCATTTTTTGCGAGCACGGGAATATAACGGTGCATTTCACCGGTGACTTCGATGTTTTTGATAACATCTTTCTTATATGCTTTGAGTCCGCAGTTGAAGTCGTGCAGCTGTACACCTGATGTTTGTCTCGCAGCAAAATTGAAGAGTTTTGAGGGCAGGTTTTTTGACAGGGTACTGTCAAACCGCTTTTTTTTCCATCCGGAGACCAGGTCATTGTTTTCTTCTTTGATAAGTCTGTACAACTCAGGAATTTCTTCCGGATTGTCCTGCAGGTCAGCGTCCATAGTGATGATAACATCGCCTTCGGCTTTGGCAAAACCGGCGTGCAGTGCCTGGGATTTACCAAAATTGCGCAAAAACCGCAGGCCCTTGACTCTGGGATCTTTTTTGGCCAGTTCCGAAATCACGTTCCAAGAGCCGTCAGTGCTTCCGTCATCAATAAAAATCACTTCATATGAAAAACCATTGGACTGCATAACTTTTGCAATCCAATGGTATAATTCATTCAAAGATTCCTTTTCGTTTAGTAAAGGGATGATGATGGAAAGATTCATAAAAGGTTAAATTACATTTCAGAAGGTCTTTCTCTTTTCATGATCAGACCCGCAACCAAAGATATGATAAACCCGAAAAACAGCGTGCCAATTAATGAAAAAGTTGCCATCATAAATGGGGTTGTAAATGATTCAGTAAATCCAATCGCCTGCTCCATTTGTTCTTCAGTCATTCCCTGGCTTTGTTCAGACATCTCCATTCTGGCTTGGTCTAAAATGGTGTCAATATATTCAGGGTAAATAAAGGTATAATGTATATAAGCATAAATAGCAGCAACAACACCACCAATAGCAGCAGTTGCCATCCCCACTTTGAGGGCTTCGCCCAAAGTCAGGTAATATCCGTTCCCGTGTTTATAGGCTTTAAGAGCATAAACAAAAATAAGTACAGTAAGACCAAAACTGATAATACTGATGGTCCAGCTTTTTTCAATATTCCCAACATACATAACGACAAGCACTAAAATTGAAAGAAGTGCCAAAAGCATTCCGTAAGTGGTAGCAATCTGTTTTAATGAAGTTTTTTGATTTTCCATGATGGTTATTTTATAGTTTGGAAGGTTAGTACACAAATATAGAGATTCGTTACAAATATTTATATGAAGGGGATACCCTAAATTCCTATTATTTCATCTATCCAAAACAAACTACAAAGCTGAAATAAAAACAACAAAATATTTTCCATAACTTTTATTGTTCATTTAAAAATAATACTTAAATTTGCATCCTCAAAATAGCGACGATTTAAAGCATTTATATTATGAAACAAGGAATTCACCCGGAAAACTATAGAGTAGTAGCATTCAAAGACATGTCAAACGACGATGTGTTTCTAACCAAGTCTACTGCAGAAACAAGGGAAACAATTGAAGTTGATGGCGCAGAGTATCCTTTGGTAAAGTTAGAAATTTCAAGATCTTCTCATCCATACTACACAGGTAAATCTAAATTGGTAGATACTGCCGGTCGTATCGATAAGTTTAAAAACAAGTACTCAAAATTTAAGAAATAAATAAAGGTTATACAATATTTTGCACAAACTCTTCAATTTTATTGAGGAGTTTTTTTATGCTTTTTATCTTGTTAACTTATGGTTTTAAATGGCAATATTTGTACTTTGGTGCTAAATTTAGCATCCTATGAATTTTATACTTTTTGACGGCCCTGAACGCAACAATCTTTTGCCCTTCACATTCACCCGTCCTGTAGCAGATATCCGCCTTGGGATTTTAAGCTTACGCGAAAAGTGGGAAAAACACCTTGAAGCATCCACCTCCTCACAAACCGAAGTTTATCTTTCCGGAAAATTCCCCAAAGTTGAACTCGATAAAAACATTAAGATCAATCCGGCATTTCTGCCTTCAGAAAACCTGGCGGGGATTGTCAAAAACCTCAAGGAAAACCAGGCTGTTTTTTTTGAAGAACAGCCCATTGCTTATTTTTATTCCAAAGACCAGGAGGTTGATTTTGATACTTTCGAGGTTATTTCATACACACACAATGACATCCTTAAAGTTGAAAACACCTGGGATCTATTTCGGTTGAACGGCGAAGCGATGGAACGCGATTTCAAAGTGCTCACCAAAGACAGAAAATCACAACCCATACCGGACTCGGTTTTCTGTGTCAATAAAGAACATATTTTTTTGGAAGAAGGGGCTAAACTTACAATGGCGTCACTCAATGCCGAAAACGGGCCCATCTACATCGGTAAAAATGCCGAAGTCATGGAAGGCTGTTCCATTCGTGGCCCTTTTGCCCTGTGTGACCATTCCACCTTGAAAATGGGCGCTAAAATCTACGGACCCACAACCGTAGGTCCTCATAGTAAAGTGGGCGGCGAAGTGAACAATTCGGTGATTTTTGGGTATTCAAATAAAGGCCATGACGGCTTTTTGGGCAACTCGGTGATTGGTGAGTGGTGCAACTTGGGTGCCGATACAAACAATTCCAATCTGAAGAATAATTATGCCGAGGTGCGTCTCTGGAATTACGACACAGAAAATTTTGCCCGCACCGGCCTGCAGTTTTGCGGGTTGATGATGGGTGATCACAGTAAATGCGGAATCAACACAAAGTTCAATACAGGAACGGTGGAGGGTGTAAGCGCCAATATTATTGGCAGCGGTTTTCCGCGCAATATT
>JBBDVI010000008.1:0-13393 GCA_040903465.1 Flavobacteriaceae bacterium | reverse complement strand
TTTGCCCAGACTGGAAACACCTGAACATACAGAAGACAGGGAAGGCTTTTTTCACATTACTTCAGTAAAAGGTGAAGTTGATAAAACAGTCTTGGAATACATCATCAGGGATCACGACAATGAAAAATTTGAAGCCCGGAAAAAAATCTTTGAACAATTGGCTGTTGATTTAAACAGACAATTTGAAAAAGAACTTATTGAAGTAAAAATCACCCATCAATACTCCAATATGCGAGAAAAGATAGAGCCTGTAATGCACATCGTTGACATCGCGGAAGAAGCCATCAAACAAGCAGGCATCACCCCTATCATAAAACCCATCAGGGGCGGAACTGACGGTTCACAACTGAGTTTTATGGGACTGCCGTGCCCCAATATTTTTGCCGGCGGGCATAACTTTCACGGGCGCTATGAATATGTGCCGGTAGAGAGTATGCAAAAGGCAGTGGAAGTCATTGTGAACATTGCACGACTTGCAGCAGAAAAAGCAAAATAAGATACCCTCGTGGATTACATTATACAGTTATTATATTTCATTGTATAGGTGTCAAAAAAAAAAAAACCACTTTCAATGAAAGTGGTTTTTTTGTAAAAAGTGTTGGTAATTACTTTGTTACAACAGGCTCGTTGAGTTTTGCACTCATTTCCATAGAAAGTGCTGATCTTTCAAACTTCATTTTCCCGGCACCTGATTCAAGGATTACGGTTCCATCGTCGTTGAGTTCGAGTATCTTTCCGTGGAGTCCACTTTTTGTAATTACCCTATCTCCTTTTTTTAATGCTTCAGCAAAGCGCTTTTCTTTCTTTTGGCGCTGCATTGAAGGGCGTATCATAAAGAAATACACCACAACAAACATTAAAATAAACGGAGCAAATGACTGTAATGATTCCATTGAAATTATTTAGAAGGATTTGTAGAGAGGTTTCCTGCCGGATTTTCACCTGCTTTTGGCTCAACAAAAGCTTTGATAGTAACTCTTTCTGTTCCTTTTTCTGTGTTTGTAGAGACATTAACGCTAATGGTTCTTTGATTTTGACCACTTCCGTTAAATTTCACTAACATTTCTCCTGTTTCGCCCGGAGCGACAGGGTCTTTTGTAAACTCAGGCACTGTACAACCACAGCTTCCTTTTGCATCTGAAATGATAAGTGGAGCTTCACCGGTGTTTGTGAATGTGAACAAGTGTTCAACATTTGTTCCCTGAGCGATAGTTCCAAAATCGTGTTCTGTTTTGTCGAAAGTCATTACAGGATGTGGTCCTGTATTTTCAGTTGTGTTATCAGCAGACTCTGATGAAGTCATTTCAGCATTTTCAGCGTTTTCAGCATTTACTTTGTCAGAAGCATTTTCTTTACACGATGTAAAGGTAAAAGCGGCAAGAACTGCAACTATAAAAATTGATTTTTTCATAATGTGTGATTTTAAAGATTTATAAACGGGTGCTAAATTAATAAAAAAAAATGGTTTACTGTAAGCCTCTGCCGGTTTTGTTGACTTTATTGTTTTTTGTGTAATCTTTCACCATTTTGTCAAGTAATCCATTGATAAACAGACTACTCTTTGGAGTTGAATATTCCTTGGCGATTTCCAGATATTCATTAATGGTTACCTTAACGGGAATGGATGGAAAATGTAAAAATTCAACGATCCCCATTTTGATAAGCATCAAATCGAGTTCAGCAATACGTTCCCGGTCCCAATTAGGGGTTTTTCCTTCAACTTCCTGCATTAACATCTCCTCTTCTGAAATTGTTTTTTTAAGCAATGCCCTTGCAAATTGCTCATCATCATCATTTTTATATAACTCCGGTATCCAACTTTCAGGTTTGGTTGAAGGTTTTAGACCGCTTAGCATTTTTACAACAGCTGTATTAACAATAGGAAAATCATCTGTCCAGGTAATCTGAACATCTTCCAGATAGTCATATAACTTCTCATTGGGAGCAACAACTTCTTTAAAAAATGTGAGGATGAATTCGCGATCCTGATTAAAGGTTGGGTTTTCTAGTTGGAGATAGCTTGTATAGAAATCGCGTGATCTTAATTCTTTGAAAAGGATTTGCGGGTACTCTGCGTTGAGTTGCCAGTGATTGAGTTTTCGCTTGTGCATTAAGTTTTCAAGCGGTTTATTTTCTTCCAACAGCACCATAATCTTATTATCAATAAAATTGCGGCTGGGTTTTTTATCCTCTTCAGTGGCAAGATGCTTATTTTTGGAAAGCTCCATAAAATTTTCTGCCTGAGAGCGCACAGAAAGCATTACAGAAAGCATCACCAGATACAAGTCGTGCATTTTTTCCATACTGACTACCAAAAACTTTTCCTGCTTTTCAAGACTCGCCTGCTCTTGATTGAAATAAGCATAGAGCGATTGCAGTACCTTAACCCGAATATGTCTTCTTGTAAGCATAGGTTTATTTAAAGAACTTTATATAAAAAGAAGATACACTAAAAAATGTATCTACTTTTATTTTGTATTAAGAATTGTTTTCTTTTTTTCTGGCATCAATGCGACTTTGAGCTACATTAAAAGCTGCCTGATGGGTTGTTATCTTATTTGACTCAGCATTGTTCAAAATCTCAAGTGTTGTGTTGTAAATATTTTCTGTTTTTCTGATGATTTCCTGTCTTCCGTAATTTTCAAGCTCAGCATAAACATTAATGATTCCTCCGGCATTGATTAAAAAGTCAGGGGCATAGATAATTCCTTTTTCCTGCAACAATTTAGCATGTCTGTGCTCATCTGCAAGCTGGTTGTTTGCCGCTCCGGCAATAATAGAAGCCTTGAGCTGATTGATGGTAACGTCATTCACAGTAGCACCCAGTGCACAAGGAGCATAAATATCCATTTCTTCCTGGTATAAATTGCTTCCGCCGTAAATCGCTGCCCCATATTTATCACGCACGTGTTCCAAGCGCTCCTGGCTAATGTCTGCAATAAACACTTTAGCGCCTTCATTGGTCAAGTGTTCTACCAGAGCTTCGCCCACATTACCTATACCTTCCACATAAACCACTTTATCTTCCAGCACATCAGTTCCAAATTTGTGTTTGGCGGCGGCTTTCATGCCCATAAACACACCATAAGCTGTGATGGGTGAAGGGTTTCCGGCACCACCAAGAGATTCTGAAATACCTGTTACATAAGGTGTAACCGTTCTTACCAAATCCATATCGCTGGTTGCCATACCCACGTCTTCTGCCGTGATGTACCTTCCACTAAGCGAATGCACAAACTCACCAAATTTTTTCATCAATTCGGGTGTTTTTTGTGTTTTTGCATCACCGATAATCACTGCTTTGCCACCACCCAGGTTTAAACCTGTAATTGCTGATTTGAAGGTCATCCCTCTTGACAAACGCAAAACGTCATTCAGGGCATCCCATTCGCTTTTATATTGCCACATTCTGGTACCGCCAAGAGCAGGTCCCAGGACTGTATTGTGTATTCCGATTATTGCTTTTAATCCCGTATCTTTGTCATTGCAAAACACAATTTGCTCATGATTATCAAATGAAAGTTGCCCAAAAACGGGGTCTACTTTATGAATTTCATTCGCTTTTATTACTTCTGTAATCATAGATTTAATGTAAATTAATATTATACCCGCCTTGTGTTAAGGCGGGGCAAAAGTAGTAGTTTATTTCATGAGATTCAATAAAATTTGTGTTAAAATGACCTAATAAAACCCTGCATTGAATTAGATTTGAACTTTCCTTTTTTCAGGAACACTTATGAAAGAATTAAGACACCTCAATAAATATTTTGCCAAATATAAAGGAATGCTCCTTCTGGGCCTGATTATTACCATAATTGCCAGGTTATTTGCTATTGTTACACCCAAACTTATTGGGGATTCTGTGACTGTTGTTGAAAATTATATCAATAATGGAAATTCAGATTTGGCTGAAGTTGAAAACAGTCTTTTAATGAATATTTTGCTATTGATTGGTGCTACACTGGCAGCTGCCCTGTTTACTTTTTTGATGCGACAAACCTTTATCGTGGTATCACGGCGCATTGAATTTGATTTAAAGAATGAGGTTTTTCAGCAATACCAGGCCTTATCGTTGAGTTTTTACAAAATGAACCGTACCGGCGACCTGATGAACCGCATTAGTGAAGATGTTTCCAAAGTGCGTATGTATGCCGGTCCCGCATTGATGTACAGTGTTCAAACCCTTACACTCTTTGTGGTTGTGATCTGGTATATGTACAGCCAGGCGCCCACACTCACCCTTTATACTGTAGCACCGCTTCCTATATTATCGATAGCAATATACAAACTCAGTGTGGCCATCAACAAGCGCAGCACCATTGTACAACAATACCTTTCAAAATTAACCACCTTTACCCAGGAAGGTTTCAGTGGTGTTTCTGTTATAAAAGCCTATGCCATTGAACCGCAAACACAAGCCAACTTTGTAGTGCTTGCAGAGGAAAGCAAGGAAAAAAACATTGACCTGGTCAAAGTACAGGCGTTGTTTTTTCCACTGATGATCCTGCTCATAGGAGCCAGTAACCTGCTGGTTATTTTTATTGGCGGGCAACAGTATATCAGTGGTGAAATAGCAGAGCTTGGGACTATTGTTGAATTTCTGATTTTTGTAAATATGCTCACCTGGCCGGTAGCCGTTGTGGGTTGGGTTACTTCCATGGTTCAGCAAGCCGAGGCATCGCAACGACGCATCAACGAATTCCTGAAGGAAGAACCCGAAATCAAAAACAATACGGCTTCGCCAACTCCCATCAAGGGAAAAATTGAATTCAGAAATGTTTCATTCACATATCCTGATACCAATATTACTGCGCTAAAGAACCTGTCTTTTACCATACACTCAGGAGAAACACTTGCGATACTGGGGAATACCGGTTCAGGAAAATCTACCATCCTGGAGTTGATAGGAAGGTTGTATGATGTAAGCTCTGGTGAGATTCTCATTGATGATGTGCCTATAGAACAATTAAACCTGAAAAGCTTGCGCGATGCCACCGGTTATGTGCCTCAGGATGCTTTCCTATTTAGCGACAGCATCAAAAACAACATCAAATTTGGTAAGGAAGACACCACAGATGAAGATGTGACTCATGCTGCTAAACAAGCTTCTGTTCACAAAAACATTATGGGCTTTACCAAGAAATATGAAACGGTACTTGGCGAACGCGGAATCACCTTAAGCGGCGGCCAGAAACAACGGGTTTCTATTGCAAGAGCCCTTATCAAAGATCCCCAGATATATTTGTTTGACGATTGCCTTTCTGCCGTTGATACCGAAACTGAAGAAGAGATCATCAACAACCTTCAGAAACTCTCAAAAAACAAAACCACCATTTTAGTGAGTCACCGCATTTCATCAGCCAAAAATGCAAACCGTATTCTGGTTCTTCAAGCGGGCGAAATCATCCAGCAAGGCACTCACAATCAACTAATAGATACAGAAGGCTATTATAAAGAACTGTATGCAAAGCAACTTTTGGAAAAAGAAAATTAAAATTTGTTGCTCAATAGTTATTTTTTTTGGATTTTTGACTTGAATTAATTTTAACTAAAAAAATTATCATGAGCGATAAAGAAATGATGGAGCAAGAAGAAATCTATTCAAAAGTTTTGCGCGCAGGGAGAAGAACCTATTTTTTTGATGTGAGGTCTACAAAGGCCGGCGATTATTACCTAACCATTACCGAAAGTAAAAAATTCACCAATGACGATGGCTCTTTTCATTACAAAAAACACAAGATTTATCTTTACAAAGAAGATTTTGCAAGTTTCAAGGAGAATGTAGAAGAAATGATTGATTTCATCATTAGCGAAAAAGGTGAAGAAGTCATTAGTGAACGTCACCAAAAAGATTTCAAAAAAGAAAATGAGTCAGACTCTGATAATGAAGACGATAACCAGGAGGGTAAAAAACGAAATACTGACAGCTTTACTGACATCAGTTTTGATGATATATAAGCAACTTTTTTTCTAAAGAATTAAAAACCGGTCTAAATTATAGAGCGGTTTTTTTATATTTAGACTTTTATATCTATTTATCCACAAATACACAACCCTTAAAAACGAACTATGTACAAAACATTAATCCCCCTGCTCTTTTTTTCACTATTGCTTTTTTCGCAGGAAAAACCCTTATCACTAGACTATTACCTCCCCACCGATGTCACTTATAATAAGGCCATCCCTACGCCTAAAAGCGTTATAGGCCACGAAGTGGGTGAATGGCACATCACACATGACAAGCTGGTGCATTATATGCAATCCCTTGCTGATGCAAGTGACCGAATCACCATTGAAAACAGAGGCATTACTGTTGAAGGTCGTCCATTAATCCTATTAACCATTACCTCTCCCCAAAATCACAACAATCTTGAAACCATACGTCAAAACCATTTGAAACTGACGGAAAGTAATTCCGGTTCATTTGATGTTTCAGGTATGCCTGTTATTATCAATCAGGGTTTTTCCATTCACGGTAATGAACCCAGCGGAACCAATGCAGCACTGGCAGTTGCCTATTATCTTGCGGCAGCACAGGGACCCAAAATAGACAATATCCTCAAGAATTCTGTTATCCTGTTTGATCCCGCTTTCAACCCTGACGGACTTAACCGCTTTGCTTCCTGGGTCAATATGCACAAAAGCGAAAACATCAACCCAGACCCCAATGACAGGGAATACAGTGAATCCTGGCCCGGAGCGAGGACCAACCATTACTGGTTTGATATGAACCGTGACTGGTTGCCTTCACAATTTCCGGAAAGCAGGGCACGAATCGAAACCTTCCACAAGTGGTATCCCAACATTCTGACCGATCACCATGAGATGGGTACCAACAGTACCTTTTTCTTTCAACCCGGTATTCCGTCAAGGACACATCCTTTGACACCACAGCAAAACCAGGACTTAACCGGTGACATTGCACAGTTTCACGCAGATGCACTCGATAAAATCGGGAGTTTCTATTATTCAAAAGAAGATTTTGATGATTTTTATTACGGCAAAGGCTCTACCTTCCCTGATATCAACGGCGGTATCGGTATCCTTTTTGAACAGGCCTCCTCAAGAGGTCACGCACAAGAGAGTGATAACGGCCTGCTCACTTTTCCCTTTACAATAAGAAACCAGTTTGTCACTGCCCTTTCTACCCTTGAAGCCGGTGTGGCCTTGCGGGAAAACATTCTCAATTACCAGCGTGATTTTTTCAATAAAGCACGTAGTGAAGCCAAAAGTGGCGCTATTGTTTTTGGCGATGAAAAGGATGCCGCAAAAGCCTTTCACCTTGCCGAAATTTTACAACAGCACAAAATAAAAGTGCACGAAATCAAAAACGATTTTACACTTAACGGAAAGAATTACAAAAAAGGTTACGGTTATATTGTCCCTAAAGGCCAGAAGCAAGCACGCCTCATCGATGCTATTTTTGAAAAAAGAACCACTTTTGAAGACAGCCTGTTTTATGATATTTCTGCCTGGAGTTTTCCTTTGGCATTCAATCTGGATTACAATGAAAACACCACACTTTCAAACGCCGGGAATGAAATTGCTTCTCTCGCTTTACGCGAAGTTGCTCCCGTAAGTGCTTCAGATTATGCTTATTTGATGGAATGGCATGAATATTACACCCCAAAAGCCTTAAATCAAATGTTGCAAAAAGGCATCCGGGTGAAAGTGGGAATGAAGCCTTTTTCACTCAACGGAAAAGAATATGACTATGGCACCGTGATGATTCCCGTGCAAAATCAGGAGTTGGACAAAGCTGCTTTGGCTTTAGAACTCAACAAAATAGCCAAGGAGGCACACGTTGATATCATCCCTGTAAGCACGGGATATAGTGAAGGAATCAACCTGGGAAGCAACAATTTCAACACCATCAAAAAACCAAAAGTCGCTCTTATGGTGGGTGACGGCATCACTCCTTATGATGCCGGTGAAATATGGCATTTGTTTGACCAGCGGTATGCCATGAAAATCACAAAACTCGATACCCGTTCATTTGATCGTACTGACCTGAGCAGTTACACCCATATTATCTTGCCCAATAGCTGGGGTTCTGCATTAGACAAAAGCGATACTAAAAAAATGAAGGAATGGATCAAAAGTGGCGGTATCTTGATTGGATATAAAAATGCTGCACAGTGGGCAAACACCAATGAACTTGTAAAGCTTAAATTTGCTGAAACCAAAGACACTGCAACCAATGTGTCTTTTGAAGAGCGCCGGGATTATTATGGGGCTAAAGGAATTGGGGGGGCTATTTTTGAAACCAACATTGACAGGTCACACCCTGTGGCTTTCGGTTATAAAAACAACACATTGCCTGTCTTTAAAAACTCAACACTCATTATGGAGGCTGACGAACAAAGCTTTAACAATCCCATTCAATTTACTGCCTCGCCCTTATTGAGCGGGTATATCCATAAAAGCACCCTCGAGGAACTTGAAAACTCATCAGCTTTTAAAGCACAGGGATTTGGAAGAGGAAAGGTTATTTTGTTTACAGAAAACACCAATTTCAGGGCTTTTTGGTTTGGGACCAATAAACTGCTTATGAATGCGATTTTCTTTGGTGAATTTATGTAAAAAAAGATTAGCAAAAAGAAGTAAACCCAAAACCATCCCGAAAAGATTCTTTCCGGGATGGTTTTTTATATAATTAAGCTATTTTTAAGCCATTTTTTACGGGCGTTTCGGGTTGCATTAAAATCACATCTCCGTCAGCATCGACTGCGCCCAGAACAAGGCATTCACTCATAAAGATTGCTATTTGTTTCGGCGGAAAATTAACCACGGCAATGATTTGTTTGTTTAACAGGCTTTCAGGTGTGTAGCGTTTAGTGAGTTGTGCCGAAGTTTTTTTAATCCCCAGACTTTCGCCAAAATCAATGGTAAGTTTATATGCCGGTTTATGCGCTTCGGGAAATGCTTCAACCTTCACCACTGTCCCCACACGCATATCAACCTGTGAGAAGTGTTTCCAGTCTATGGAAGTCATCTTTGGATGTCTATTTTCAGTTTGCGGATCATTTCATCAGAAATGGTTCCGGTTTGTGCCCCGTAAACATCAACCAGCAAGCCTTTTTCACCGTCTGTAGTCTCAATTACATACAAAATGGAATTATCTGCGGGATTTGACTCCCCTTCAAAGCGGTAGAATTTAACAACTGTAAGATCATCGGGATTCCACTTTCTCTTAAGTGATTTGGATTTGAGATGGTCTTCCGCTAAATTGAAATCAACGGTATATCCTTTTTGTTGGAAATCCGTGATGGCTTCTGACAGGGATGAATATGATGCTTTCATGGGTTCGGAATTTATATTTACCTAAAATTACAATCATTCTGAATGTTGTGCAACATTTTCACAAAGTTTTAATGTTGCTATCACCCTTTCAAAAGCCAAAAATATTGTATTTTTAGCTACAAAAAAAAACGATGGCTCGCACAGAATCCAATATGCTTCCCTTGGGAACAAAAGCCCCCGACTTCAGTCTACCCGATGTAATCACCAACGAATTTGTCTCCCTGAAAGACATTCAAGGCAAACACGGTTTTGTCATTATGTTTATTTGCAACCACTGCCCTTTTGTAAAACACGTGAATGATGAAATCATCAGGACTGCCAATGATTATCACGTTCAGGGATTTGGTTTTGCGGCCATCAACAGCAATGATGTGGAAAACTATCCACAGGACAGTCCGGAAGAGATGGTCAAAACTGCTGAAGCACTACACTATCCTTTCCCCTATCTCTTTGATGAAACACAGGAAGTTGCCAGGGCTTATGATGCCGCCTGCACGCCCGATTTTTTTGTATTTGACGAAAACAGGGTCTTGGTATACCGCGGGCAGCTGGACAATTCCAGACCCGGAAACAGCATTCAGGCAAACGGAAGGGACTTGCGTGAGTCGCTGGACAACATTTTAAGCAACAGTCCGCAACGCAAAGACCAGAAGCCCAGTATGGGGTGTAATATCAAGTGGAAGGGGCAATAGATGTGAGACTTTAGACGTGAGACATGAGATTTGAGGTGAGACATGTGAGACTTGAAAATGGGAATTTTCTTATCTATTTTCCTTTGACAAAACTTTGAATAGCCAACTCATAACTTTGCAGGCCAAAACCGGCGATGATCCCTTTTGCATTTGGGGCGATATAAGATTTATGGCGGTAATCTTCCCTCGAAAAAGTGTTTGAAATATGAACTTCAATTACCGGAGTTTTAATGGCTTTTACTGCATCACCAATCCCCACAGATGTATGGGTATATGCAGCAGCATTTAAAATAATACCGTCATAGGAAAAGCCCACTTCCTGTAATTTATCAATAATCTCTCCTTCAATGTTGGATTGAAAATAGGCCAGTTCCAGTTCGCGATACTGAAACTGCAATGAGGAAAAATACTCGTCAAAATTTTTGGAGCCATACACTTCCGGCTCACGTGTACCGAGGAGGTTGAGGTTGGGGCCGTTAATGATGATAATTTTCATAAGGTAAATATACTTAAAATAGTTCCATAAAAAAACGGGAGCCATAGGCTCCCGTTTTAATATTATTATTTAATGTCTTGGATTAAAAACCAAATTCTACTCCTAATTGAACAGAAGAGAAAGTACCTCCTTCAACTTCAACTTCAAAACCTCCAATGTTTTCAGTTCTATCTGCCATACCAACGCCGGCGTAAGATAAAACGATAGCAAATGAATCAAGGATATAACCTACTCTTGGTCTGTAATAAATACCACCATCATTTCCATCATTAAGACCAACTGCATATCCTAAATCTGCTCCAAAGAAAAACTGTTCAGAAGCAAAAAATCTTGCTGTACCAGCAATTGGAACAAATTGCCAATCATCATATTCAAACTCAGTTCCACCAACAGTTTCTGTTTTACCAAAGAAGTGTTGGTAACCACTAACTGGACCAACTTGAAAGGAATCTGCCACATCAAAAAGGTAACCAAGATCCAATGCTGCTCCAAAAGAAGAAACATCTCCTGCGTCACCAATTGGCATTGCAGCATTAACACCTAATTTAAATCCAGCTTCCTGAGCTTGAGTTTGAGTAAATCCGAACACTGCTAAAGCAGCGATAATTAATAATTTTTTCATAATAGTTTGTTTGTTAGTTAATGCATCAAAAGTAATAATTTTTTTATAACTATTTAAAAAACTTAAAAAAATAAGTCATTTGCCGTATTCATAATCACTTAAAAAGACTACGTAAAACACAGTCTTATAGCTATTTACACTTGAATATACTTAAAAAAAGGAGTATCCCAAAGCCAATGAAAATACCCCGTTTTTACCATCACTGTTCTTAAAAACCTCACTAAATCCAAAGTTATACCGTGCGTCTATGCGCAATCCCAAAGGAAGATCATAGCCTGCACCCAGAACCCCACTAGTGTCAAATTCTTCAGCTTCAAAATCGGCAGCAATTCCGTCAATAGTAAATTCATCATTCACAATAAAACCAAACTGCGGGCCCAATTGAATGTTGAATCCCTGAACCAAATAGTATTTTAAAATCACGGGGATGTTTACATAATCAAGGTTAAATTCCCCTGCATCAAACTCGGCACCCTGTTGTGAGTACAACAACTCCGGTTGCAATGCGATTTTATCATTAAACTTTAAACCTAAAAAGAGCCCTGCGTGAAAGCCGGTTCTGGTATCCAGACCCGCTGCAGCATCATTAATATTGGCAAAGTTCATCCCTGCTTTGACACCAAAATCAATTCCCTGTGCATGGGTTGAAAATGCAAACAAGGAAACAAAAATTATCAAGATTAATCGTTTCATAATGTTTTCTATTTAAAAGTTAGTATAACAAATATAACGGGTTCAGGTTTTGATTTTCTTTAAACTTTCTTAAATTTTCAATATAATGTTTCGCACACTGTAGTACTTTTACAGTATGAAATGGCACAACGCATTAAAGGATTATCAGCATTATTTGCGCATTGAACGCGGTTTGTCTGAAAATTCCATCACTAACTATTCTCTGGACGTAAAGAAACTCATCAAGTGGCTGGATGAAAACAATATGGCTGTTTCTCCTGTTCAAATCAAGGAAAAAGAACTGCAGGAGTTTATTTATCACATTGCCAAAGTAGTAAACCCGCGCTCGCAAAGCAGGATTATTTCAGGTCTGAAAGGTTTTTTCAATTACCTTATTTTTGAAGATTACCGAAAAACCAACCCTCTGGAGCTAATTGAGTCTCCCAAAACCTCCCGCAAACTTCCCGACACCCTCTCACAGGAAGAAATCAACCTCCTCATCAACAGTATCGATTTGAGTACCGCTCAAGGCGAAAGAAACCGCGCTATGCTGGAAACACTTTACGGCTGTGGTCTTCGCGTGTCTGAACTTACCAATTTAAAAATTTCTGACCTGTATTTTCAGGAAGGTTTTATTCAGGTTACCGGCAAAGGAAACAAACAGCGTTTTGTGCCCATTGCTCCGGTTACCATAAAATTCATCAACATTTATAAAGACGAAATAAGATCGCATCTTGAAATAAAAAATGAATTTAAGGATACTTTATTCCTCAACCGAAGAGGGAAAAAACTCACACGAGCCATGGTTTTTACGATTATCAAAAACCTGGCAGAAACCGCCGGGGTGCGCAAAACCATCAGCCCGCATACCTTCAGGCATTCTTTTGCCACGCACCTACTGGAAAACGGCGCAGACCTCAGGGCCATTCAGCAAATGCTGGGGCACGAAAGCATTACCACCACAGAAATTTACATGCACGTTGACCGAAAACATTTAAGCGAAGTGCTTCAGAAATTCCACCCCAGAAAATAAAGGAGTGAGCATTAACTATCAATCCACTCTTTAAAATCTTTCACACGCTCGCGTGCGACGATGATTTCATCTTCGCAGTATGCTTTGAGTTTGAGTTTGAGGCGTGAATTAGAATAAGCAACAATGTCTTTAATGGCTTGCAGCCTCACGACAAATTTTCGGTTGACACGGAAGAAATCTTTTGGTGAAAGTTCCTGCTCCAAAGCATCCAGGGTGGTTTCCATAAGGTAATTCCTTCCTTCGGTAGTGTGGATATATGTTCCTTTGTTTTCACTGTAAAAACAATCAATATCATCTGTGGAAATCATCTTGAGGTGCTGTCCCACTTTGACAGTAAAACGTTTTTTATATTCTCGTTCCAGTGGGTTTATGAGCAGTTTTTTTATCTCTTCATAATGCAATTGCATATCGCTTGTGTTTTTTGAGCCCAGCTGCTGCTGAAGTTTTTTATATTTTTCAATGGCTGCACTGAGTTCTTCATCATCTATGGGTTTCAACAAATAATCAATGCTGTTGAGCTTGAAGGCTTGCAGCGCATATTCATCATAAGCCGTGGTAAAAATGATAAAACTTTT
>JBBDVI010000007.1:0-13436 GCA_040903465.1 Flavobacteriaceae bacterium | reverse complement strand
CTGTCATTTTGCCTTTAGCGTGATGTTTTTCTATGCTTTTTTCACCGCCGCCCAATTTTACTTTTGTAAGGCGCTGACGGAAATCTGAATTGAGCATTTTATTGTGATCTTCGTTTTTATTGAAGTTTAAGTCCATATTGAAAATTAATTTGCGCTAAAATACAAAAATTCAATTTTCAAATTCCAATATATAATTGGCAAATAGATAAAGTTTGTAGAAATTACCGATATTTGTAATCCGAAAAAAACACAACAACGATCCATCCCCATCCGATTACTGTCGGAACTGCCGGAAGTTGTTGATAAAAAATATACACATGAATAAAAAAACAAATAAAAATACAATTCTTGCCTGGGCTACATTTATAATGGTTATTATGGGTTTTCTTTTGGTTGCACTTGGTGCTTTCCGATATGATGATGTAGCAGGATGGGGCTTTGCAGCTGTGGGTCTTGGTTTCTTTGCTATCGCCTGGGTTTTTAACGAACTCAAAGGAAGGGTTTAAGGTTTCAAGTTAAACAAGAAACAAGAAATAAAAGTCTCAAGTCTAATGTCTAAAATCTAACATCTAAAACATGTCTGACGATAAAAAAGTAATATTCTCTATGTCGGGGGTTTCCAAAACCTATCCCGGCATGCAAGCACCCATTCTTAAAAAAATATACCTGAGTTTTTACTACGGGGCTAAAATTGGTATTCTGGGTCTGAATGGCTCAGGGAAATCATCCTTATTAAAAATAATTGCCGGTGTTGATAAGAATTACCAGGGAGATGTTGTCTTTTCTCCGGGGTATACTGTTGGGTATCTGGAGCAGGATCCCCAGCTCGACCCTGAAAAGACTGTTCTAGAGATTGTGAAAGAAGGAGCTGCTGAAACGGTGGCCCTTCTGGACGAGTACAATAAAATCAATGATATGTTTGGCCTGGAGGAAGTCTACTCTGATGCAGAAAAGATGGAAAAGCTAATGAACAAACAGGCAGAATTACAGGATAAAATTGATGCCACCAATGCCTGGGAACTCGAGACCAAACTTGAGATTGCGATGGATGCCCTGCGCACGCCCGAAAGTGATAAGAAAATAGGAGTACTCTCAGGAGGTGAACGCCGCCGTGTGGCACTTTGTCGTCTGTTGCTTCAGGAACCTGATGTGTTGCTCCTCGATGAACCCACCAACCACCTGGATGCCGAAAGTGTACACTGGTTGGAACATCACCTTGCTCAATATAAAGGAACGGTTATCGCTGTGACCCACGACCGTTATTTTCTCGATAACGTCGCCGGATGGATCCTGGAGCTCGACAGGGGGGAAGGAATCCCCTGGAAAGGAAACTATTCTTCATGGCTGGACCAAAAATCCAAAAGACTTGCTCAGGAAAGCAAAACAGCTTCCAAGCGCCAAAAAACACTTGAGCGCGAGCTTGAATGGGTGCGTATGGCGCCCAAAGGTCGTCAGACCAAACAAAAAGCACGTCTTCAAAACTATGACAAACTCTTGAGCCAGGATCAAAAACAACTGGATGAAAAACTTGAAATCTATATCCCCAATGGTCCGCGATTAGGAACTAATGTAATTGAGGCTATAGATGTAAGCAAAGCTTATGACGACAAATTATTGTATGATAATTTAAATTTCAAGCTTCCCCAGGCTGGAATTGTGGGTGTAATCGGGCCCAATGGGGCCGGTAAAACCACTATTTTCAGAATGATAATGGGTGAGGAAGACCCTGATAAAGGTGAATTTAAAGTGGGCGAAACAGTAAAAATCGCTTATGTTGATCAAAACCATTCCAATATCGACCCCAATAAATCTATCTGGGAAAACTTTTGTGACAGCCAGGAACTCATCATGATGGGTGGCCGTCAGGTAAACTCCCGGGCTTATTTGAGCCGTTTTAATTTTGGCGGAAGCGAACAAAATAAAAAAGTATCTGCACTTTCAGGGGGCGAGCGCAACAGGTTGCACCTGGCGATGACCCTGAAGGAAGAAGGAAACGTTCTTTTGCTTGATGAACCCACTAACGACCTTGATGTAAACACCCTGCGTGCGCTGGAAGAAGGTCTGGAAAACTTTGCCGGTTGTGCAGTTGTAATATCTCACGACAGATGGTTCCTGGACAGGATATGTACTCACATTCTTGCGTTTGAAGGCAATAGTGAAGTCTATTTCTTTGAAGGCAGTTTCAGTGATTATGAAGAAAACAAGAAAAAGAGACTTGGCGGTGATTTGATGCCCAAAAGAATCAAGTACCGAAAGTTGGTGCGATAAGTTTACAGATTTTTGTTTTCGTGATAATTGACGAGCAGGGCAACCATATAACTGTAGCTTTTTATTCCGTCAGACTGATTGTTGGCTTTTAAAAAATTATCAAAAAAAGTTTTTGAAAAACTTTCCAAAGGACTTTGATAGCTTTCCCAGAACTCCCGCATTTCGCGGTAATTTTCAAGGATGCCAAAGTTTACGGTTTTTATGATTTCATCATAAAGATCCATATCCCTGCGGGCGATTTCATTGACGCAATAGCGCAATGCAAAAATATATCCCGAATACTGAAAGTAAGGATCTTCATTGTTGATACTGGCAAGGTAAGCCAGAAAGTTTGCTTCATTTTCAGCTGCATACCCCAACTGATGGGCCTCTTCATGACAGGTCACAACCGTAAACCGGTATGTTTTGATCATATCATTTACCTGGGCTTCAGCAGTCAGCGGATTGTAGTATCCACTGTAGCCCATATAAGTTAATCCAAGACTCCAGGTGGATCTTTTAATGCTTTTTGGGTGGTATTCAAAAGTGGGAAATTCTTTGCTTATATTTTCATAACCATTGGTTGACAAATTAAAAACTTCTTTTTGCGAATGTGGGATTTTAACCATAGCAGAATCTTTAAACCCCAGTGATCGGTGCATTTGGTTTGATTTTTCAATGAGTTCTTCGGTGAGAGCCACAAGCTGTTCAGTTGTGTAATCTCTTTCCACACCCAGTGTCTGGTGTAATGGAATACGGTAATAATTGAAGCCCCACAAGACATTAAAAAGCAAATATGCCAATGAAAGCGTTGCGGTAATGTCCAGAAAAAAACCAACCGGATGTGATTTTATACGCCTGAAGTTAAAATACAACCATCTCAAAGCAAGGATTATCATCGCACTATAAAGCACATCACCCACCGAAAAGGGAATCCACCCAAAAAGATGTCTTGAAATTCTGGATAAGACAGGAAAAACACCCAGACTGTAATATTTTTCAACAAATTCAGGAAAGAATGACAGAATTTTTAAACCGATGATCTGGGCAATCAACAGGAGTGTTAAAATAATTTTGGTTCTTCGTTTCATATTGTGCCCTAAATTAAAGTATTTTTTGATTTCAACAATCAATCAATAAAAAAAAGGAGTACCGGAAACCATACCAAAATCTAAACCCGAAATTACAGGATTACATATCTAATCTTTACCTTTGAAGAAATTAAAAACTCAAGTATGAACGAAACAATAAGAAACCTCGAGCCACAGGCTGTATGGAATAAATTTGCAGACCTGAATGCCGTGCCCAGACCAAGTAAAAAAGAAGAACGCGTCATTGCTTTTATGAAAGATTTTGGTGAAAATTTAGGTTTGGAAACCTTTGTTGATAAAGTGGGAAATGTGATTATCAGAAAACCGGCAAGCCCGGGAATGGAAAACCGCACACCCATTGTAATGCAATCACATCTTGATATGGTACATCAAAAAAACAATGATACCCAATTTGATTTTGAAACACAAGGCATTGAGATGTATGTTGATGGCGATTGGGTGCGGGCGAAAGGAACCACTCTGGGTGCAGATAACGGTCTGGGAGTAGCTACCATTATGGCGATACTTGAGAGTAGTGACATCAGCCATCCGTCGCTGGAGGCGCTTTTTACCATTGATGAAGAAACAGGCATGACAGGAGCGATGGGTCTGGAAGGAGGTCTTCTTAAAGGAAAAATACTTCTCAATCTCGATACAGAAGAAGATGATGAAATCGGGATTGGGTGTGCCGGAGGTATTGATATAACGGCAACCAGAAAATATAACGAAATTCCTGTGGCTAATGATGGTGTTGGCTTTTCAATTCAGGTAACAGGTTTGCAAGGCGGCCATAGCGGAATGGATATACACAAAGGTTTTGGCAATGCAAACAAACTGATGAACCGTTTACTTTTTAAAGCCAGTGAAGAACTCGATGTAAAAATTTCATCCATAGATGGTGGAAGCCTGCGGAATGCCATTCCCAGGGAAAGTAATGCTGTTATCGTTGTTGCTAAAACACAGGAAGATGCTCTTGTTAAGGAACTAGAGTTGCTGGCCAATGATATTGTTGAAGAATATAAATTGATAGAACCTGCTTTAAAAATCAAAATTGAAAAAACCGGTTTGCCTTCTATGACTATGGATGCAGATTCCCAGGAATTGTTGGTAAAATCTATTTATGCGGCGCATAACGGTGTTTTCAGGATGAGTCCGGCGATTGAAGACCTGGTTGAAACATCAAACAACATTGCGCGTGTGTTGGTACAAAAAGGCGATATCCATATTGGTTGCCTTATACGTTCTTCTGTGGAAAGTTCCAAAATGGACCTTGCAAATGCACTACGCTCTACGTTTGAGTTAATGGGCTGTGATGTAAAACTGAGCGGTGATTATCCAGGCTGGGCACCCGATATGTCGAGCCCCATTTTAAAAGTGCTTGATGAATTGTACCAAAAGATGAATGGCGAGAAGGCAAATGTTGCTGCGTGCCACGCAGGTCTTGAATGTGGTATTCTGGGTCAAAATTATCCGGGGATGGATATGATTTCTTTTGGTCCAACGATTAGGGGAGCACACTCTCCTGATGAACGGGCAAGTATTTCTTCTACACAGAAGTACTGGAAGTTTGTTTTGGAAATTTTAAAAAATATTCCAAAAAATTGATAAGTCAAAGAAAAAGCGTCTTGAAAATCAAGACGCTTTTTTACTTTTAAAATAAAACATGTTTATTTATTCTACAACATCAACAATTTTGATTTTAAAAATCAAATCTGAGTTGGGAGGAATAACAGTTCCGGCGCCATTTTCTCCATAGCCCAAATGAGATGGAATAAATAAAACAGCTTCATCACCCACTTTCATATTTAACATACCTTCTCTGAAACCTGCAATTAAACCAGCATCAGGACTGTAACTTGCGGGGAGAGGAGCATATTGATTAGCATCTTTTCTACGCTGGTCTACCATATTGTATTTTTCCACAACTTCAAGTTTGCTTGAATCGAAAAGCGTGCCGTCACTTAAGTAGCCTTCATAGTCTAAAAGTACCTGTGCTCCTTGTTTAGGCTTTTCTCCATCACCTCTTTCGGTGAAAACCATTTGAAGACCTGAAGGCATTTCTTCTGCATCTGCTTTGAGTTCAGCAAAAGAAGCAACTGTTTCTTCTTTCACACCCTTTAAAGCCTCTTCTTTGGCGAGTCTCTCTTTTTCAATTTCTTCCATTTCTTCTTCAAAGGAATTCAGTGAAACATTTCCTTTTTTAATAATCTTCACTTCTTCAATGATAACAGGATCAACGGGTTTGTCTCCTTGACCTGTTTCAACAAGGCCAATTGAATCAACAACTTCCATTCCTATAACAACTTCACCAAAAACAGTGTGTCGACCGTTTAAGTGTGGGGTTTCTTTTAAGGTAATAAAAAACTGGCTTCCGTTTGTTGCGGGGCCGGAATTTGCCATAGACAGGATTCCTTTTTTATCATGTGTTAGTGTGTCTACTATTTCATCGGGAAATTTGTATCCCGGCCCACCGGCTCCTGTACCGGTTGGGTCTCCACCTTGAATCATAAAATCTTTGATGACACGGTGAAACGTCAAACTGTCAAAGTAAGGTTTACCGGCTAAAGAACTGTCAACCATGGCATTTTTTCCTTCTGCAAGGTCAACAAAATTAGAAACTGTTATGGGAGTCAGGTCATGGTGTAATTTTGCAACAAATGTTCCTTTATTAGTTATAAATTCAGCATATACACCATCTTCAAGGTCAGGATATTTATCTTGACAAGCAAAGAGCGTTAACGCAAAAAAGGCAAATAATAAGGTTGTTTTTTTCATAAAAAATTGGTTTTAATTGATTTGTTCAATGTTTAATAAAGTTACTGTGCTTTTGATGGACATGTTTGTGCCTATTTTATCTAAATCGCCATAATATCCATATGCTTTATATGAGGGAAAAATAAAAGTAACGGTTTCTCCTTCTTTCATTAATTTAAGTCCTTCACGCAAGCCGGTTATGATTTCTTCTTTGTCTATGTGGTATGTTTGTACACCTAATTCTTCCTTTGAATAAATGAGGTTTCCGTCAAGGTCTTTAATTTCTTGTTGAAATTCTACCACATCACCAAAGTCTGCTGATTCGGTTTCATCAGGTTTTTGGTTTTCATAATAGTACCAAAATCCCAATTCTGAATTTAAATATTCGTTGGTGGTGTCTTTTTCAATAACAGATTGAATGTCTTTTTCTTCCTGTTCGATCCACTTCTTATTTCTTTCAACAGATTCACTGATATGGCTTCCGGAGGAAACTTTAACGGGACGGCGTGCTTCGGGGGTTTTGCAACTCCAGAGCATTGTTGATACTAATAAAATGTATATGAGATAATTACGCATTTGATAAAATACTTTTATAGTCTTGCAATTTACTAATAAAATGGGAAACCGTGTCATTAAGCTTAAGATTACTTCTTCCGCCGGCAGCATTGTTATGTCCGCCGCCTTCAAAATGATTTCTTGCAAATTCATTCACAGAAAAATCCCCAATACTTCTGAATGATATTTTAATTACTTTTTCGGCTCTGTGTTCAATAAAAATTGCGGCAAAAACAATGTTTTTTATAGAAAGTGCGTAATTGACAAAACCCTCGGTATCCCCTTTTTGAAAATTATATTTGTCAAGTTCTTTTTGTGAGAGGGTTATGTATGCTGTTTTATATTCATCCAGAACGACAAGATTTTGCAGAGCAGCACCCAGCAATTGCATTCTGTTTGTACTGTTGTTGTCAAAAAGTGCCTGGTGAATGGCAGCATTGTCAATTCCTAAATCAATCAAGCTTGCCGCTACATGGTGTGTGGTGCTGGTTGTGGAACGAAACCTGAACGAACCGGTATCTGTCACGATGCCTGTGTAAATACAGGTTGTAATATCCTTATCTAAGGAGCCTATTCCATCCATAAATTCAATAAAGTGGTAGACCATTTGTGCTGTTGAACAAATAGTAACATCACTGTATTGATATGCTGCATAGTCATCAGGTTGTTGATGATGGTCAATCATCACAAAGGGAGTTGTAAGTTTTTGTAGCACGTGCTCCAGATTCCCCACACGGGAAAAAGAATTGAAATCTAAAGTGAATACCAAATCTACATCGTTTAAGAAGGCTTCGGCTTTTTCTGTGTCTTTTTCGTGAACTAGTATACTCTCTGCCTGGGGCAACCATTTTAGAAAGTCCGGGAAATCATTAGGTACTATAACCTGTGCATCATGCCCTTGTTTTTTGAGGAATAATGAAAGAGCCAAAGTTGACCCTAATGCATCTCCATCAGGGTTTTTATGACCCAATATGGCAATTTTTCGGGGCGTGTTCAATAGCGCCTTTAACGCTTCAATTTCTTCTTTTTTCATAAGTGGCTAAGATACAAATTTGATTGGAGACTGAAGAAAAACAATTTCTGATTTTCGAAGATTTGTAAGGTTTTGACTAGTTGAATTACGAATAAAAAACTACTTTTGCACCAAATTTAAAAAAAAGAAAATGGCAACGAATAGAACATTTACTATGCTTAAACCTGACAGTGTTGAAAAAGGGCACGTTGGGGCAATATTTGAAAAAATCAATACTTCCGGTTTTAGGATCGTAGCGATGAAAATGACTCAAATGACTACTGATGACGCAAAGGCTTTTTATGCCGTTCACAAAGAGCGTCCGTTTTTTGGTGAACTTGTGGAATATATGACTCGTGGTCCTATTGTGGCTGCCATATTGGAAAAGGATAATGCCGTTGAGGATTTCAGAAAATTAATTGGTGCAACAAACCCTGCTGAAGCAGCCGAAGGAACCATCCGTAAATTATATGCAGCTTCTATTGGAGAAAATGCTGTTCACGGAAGTGACAGCGATGAAAATGCAGCCATTGAAGGAGCTTTTCATTTTTCAGGAAGAGAGATGTTTTAATTAAAGCATTCACTATAAATATTGAAAAAGGGAGTTTAGTTTTTGCTGAACTCCCTTTTTTTATCTCAGTACCAGTTCTTTAATGATTTCCTCACCCAGTGCTTCATTCATCAGGGTGATGATTTTTTGTTTTCCGTAACTCAGTTCTTCCCGTAGCACGCTAGAACTTAATTCCACGTAAAGTTTGTTTCCGTCGAGTTTGATGTTTGTGGTATATTTTCTTATGGCAGGTCCCATTAAATCATTCCAGGCATCTGCCGCCTGAACTTTCTTCAGGCCTTTTTCAAGCTTATTTTTTGAAACAAATTCTTTGAGTACATCACTTATCGAAACTTCCTCTCCATGTCTTTTTTTCATTCTTCCAGATTTAAGCCTTCATAGCGTTTGTACTTGTATATTTTCTCGTCCTCATTTTCAATGATGAGGTGTGTTTCATCTGCTTTTTCTACCGTTTCTTTCCAGCTGTGATAAGGTGTTGTGTAGTAGAGTTGTACTTTATCATCTTCAATTTTAACTTTTATTTTTTCACTGTCATCGGTAATTTTAAAACTTCCATCCAGTTGGGGTGCCACTTTTTTTCTGAAACCGGTGCTGTCTGAGATTTGGATAAAATCAATCAGGGTGTTGATTGTATAGTCTTTTTTCTCACCACCGGGCATGATGACTTCTTCGATTTCCCAATAGCCGTTTATATGACTGAGCTGTTCTTTGTGATTTGTTTGTTTACACGAAAAAGTTACAGCCATTGCAATAACTATGATAATACATTTAAAGCTGTTTTTTAAAGAAAACATAGGTTTCATTTTGATGGTTAAAGATAAGAAATCTCATAAAGCTGAGGCTGCTACAACCGAAACATTTTATACGTTTGATGTACTTTTTTTATAATATTTTCGGTGCGTTCGGGATGGGTGTCACTGATAAACAATTGCCCGAAATTCTCACGTTCCACCAACGTTATGATTTGCTCTACACGGCTTTCGTCAAGTTTATCAAAAATATCATCCAGCAGTAAAATGGGGTTGACTTTGCTCAAAGATTTTAAAAAATCAAATTGGGCAAGTTTCAGGGCAATCAAATAGGATTTTTGTTGCCCCTGAGAGCCAAATTTTTTAATAGGAAAGGAATCAATTTCAAAACTCAGGTCGTCTTTGTGAATACCCACCGAGGTATATTGCAGGGCACGGTCTTTTTGATAATTTTCTTCTAGGAGCTGAAGCAGTCCCTTGTCTTCCAGTTGGCTGTTATAATTCAGGTTCACCGTTTCTTTTTCATTGGTGATTGATTTGTGTCTTTTGTTAAAGATGGGAGTGAAGGTTTTGATAAACTCTTTTCTTTTGTTATAAATTATTGTCCCCAGCTGGTTCATTTGCGTATTGTAAATTTCCAGCGTGTCTTTATTGCTGGTGTTGTTTGCTGCAAAATATTTTAAGAGTGCATTGCGTTGTGCCAGTACTTTGTTGTATGCAATCAGGGTGTTGAGGTAATTTTGGTCGCCTTGAGAAATCACACCGTCCATGAATTTTCTTCGGGTATCGCTGCCTTCTGTGATGAGGTCACGGTCAGCAGGTGAAATAATCACCAAAGGTATCAAACCCACGTGGTCTGCAAATTTTTCATATTCCTTGCCGTTGCGCTTGATGATTTTTTTTTGGCCACGCTTGGCGCTTACGATGATACGTTCCTGCTTTTCGTTTTTTTGGTAGGTGCCGTCAATCACAAAAAAATCAGCATCGTGATTGATGTTTTGCGTCGTAATGGGATTGAAATAACTTTTTCCGAAGGATAAATGATAGATAGCGTCCAAAACATTGGTTTTTCCGACACCATTATTACCCACAAAGCAATTTATTTTATGGTCAAAGTCAAAATTTACAGCTTCAAAGTTTTTATAATTTACTAAGGATAGTGTGGTTAAATGCATAAGGTGTTGAAAACGTGATTTTTGAAAAACGGATCCTTTCGTCGAAAGGCAAAATTAAGAATCTGCAAATTATTGAAAAATAACAAATATTTTAGCTTTTAAATTATAATAAAAATTTTATTTTTGCCCCTCACTAAAGATTTATTATGGCTACATATAAAAAGAGAGGGCATAAGCCAAAAACTAAAGAAGAGAAGCAGGCAGCTCTTGAAGAGCAAAGTGCAACAGCTGAAGTTTTTAACACGCTGGACGAAGGTGCTTCAAAAACCGAGCAATGGGTTGCGAAAAACCAAAAGTACTTATTTGTTATTATAGGTATTGTTGCCGTGGGTGTTTTAGGCTATTTGGCATACAATGAGTATGTTATAAAGCCAAATCAACTTGAAGCAACAAACGAAATGTCCCAGGCACAGGTGTATTTTGAACAAGCACTTGACGCTCCCCAGCAGGACTCTTTGTACAACCTCGCTTTAAATGGCGGTCAGGGTAAATATGGTTTTCTTGATATTATTGACAACTACGGTGGAACCGATGCTGGAAACCTTGCGCGATATTATGCCGGTGTTTCTTATATGAAACTAGGTAAATATGCAGAAGCAATTGATTACCTTGAGGATTTCAAGCCAAAAGATGCTATGCTGGGTCCAATAGCTAAAGGAAACATAGGCGATGCATTTGCGCAGTTAGACCAAAAAGAAGAGGCTCTTGAATACTATAAAGAAGCAGCTACTTTGAATGAAAATGAATTCACTTCTCCAAAATATCTATTGAAAGCGGCAATTATCTCTTTGCAATTAGGCAATGGAAGTGAAGCCTTGGAGTACTTGAATAAAATCAAGAATGACTTTCCAAATGCCACAGAAGCTTCTCAAATAGATGTGTATATTGGACAGGCAGAAGCGATGAATTAAAACTTTCAAAATCATTTTCTGAAACTGAAGAGATTTTGAAGTTACAAAAGCACTATGGCTACTATCAATAAAAATTTATCAGAATATGATAAAGCTACAATCCCAAAAGCGAAGGACTTTCGGTTTGGGATTGTTGTTTCTGAATGGAACGATTCTATCACCGAAAATCTTTTTCAGGGAGCTTTCGATGCTTTGAAAGCCCATGGCGCCATCAATGACAATATTGTGCGTTGGGATGTTCCCGGTAGCTTTGAACTTATTTACGGTTGCAAACGTATGTCCACAAGTTATGATATGCTCGATGCGATCATCGCTATAGGATGTGTGATTCAGGGAGAGACCAAGCATTTTGATTTTGTTTGTGAAGGAGTGACGCAAGGCATTGTAGACCTCAATCTTCAGGGAAATATTCCCGTTATTTTTTGTCTCCTTACAGACAATACCATGCAGCAGTCCATTGACCGCAGTGGTGGCAAACATGGGAACAAAGGCACCGAGGCCGGTATTGCTGCCATCAAGATGGCACAGCTTCGGAAAGACTCGAAGTTTTAAATCCCAAAAAAGATTTCAAAGACGTTTCATTTTTCCTACCGGCAATTAGCTGCCCGGCTTTTTTTGTTAACAATTTTTCTTTAAACCGATTCGGCATTCTTTTTGTTTTTGAGTACCTTTGATCACAGATATTATGGGAATATTTAAAAGAAAACAGAACAAGAGATTTGGATATGAGCCTCGTTATTACAAGAGTGATAAAGAGGGGAGTCCCTTTGAAATTGAAAACAAGTTTGACAAGTATCGAAGGAGTACCGGCAATGTTCCCGGGCTCATAGGAAAGTTTGTCAATGTTTGGTATGATTTCAGGAACCCTTCAGACTCTAAAACAAACAAGACGATTTTAATTATCGTCGCTATCTTTATTCTCATATTCTTATTCATTATCGATTTTGACCTTTCTATATTTATGAAGCCCCTTTAAATGGCAGATAGAATACAATTATTACCTGATCACGTAGCCAATCAAATTGCAGCCGGCGAGGTTGTTCAAAGACCTGCATCTGTAGTCAAAGAATTGCTTGAAAACGCTATTGATGCAGGTGCAAGCCACGTGAAGCTGCTTATTAAAGATGCAGGAAAAACACTTGTTCAGGTAATTGACGACGGTGACGGGATGAGCACCACAGACGCACGAATGTCATTTGAACGCCACGCTACTTCAAAAATAAAATCAGCTGAAGACCTTTTTAGTTTACACACTAAAGGCTTTCGTGGTGAAGCCCTTGCTTCTATTGCCGCTGTTGCCCATGTTGAACTTCGCACCAAAACCGAAATCACAGAAGTGGGCACATCCATTAAAATTGAAGGCAGTGAAGTTGTTTCTCAGGAAGTTGCCGTTACCCCGCAAGGAACCTCAGTGGCCGTGAAAAATTTATTTTTCAACATTCCGGCGCGTCGTAATTTTTTGAAATCAAATCCGGTTGAGACCAGGCACATTATTGATGAGTTTCACCGTGTGGCTTTAGCACATCCTTCTGTGGGGTTTTCAATGTTCAATAACGGAAGTGATGTTTTTCAGTTGCCTGCTTCTAATTTGAGGCAACGCATTGTGGGTATTTTTGGTTCCAAAACCAATGAAAAACTAGTTCCAATAGAAGAAGAGACACCCATCGTAAAAATCAAAGGGTTTGTTTTAAAGCCTGAATATGCAAAAAAGAGCAGGGGCGACCAGTTTTTCTTTGTCAATGATCGTTTTATCAAAAGTGGTTACCTGCATCACGCTGTTCTCGCTGCCTTTGAGGGCTTGCTGAAAGACGGCATGCAACCCGGATACTTTTTATACCTCACTGTTGATCCAAAATCAATAGATATCAATATTCACCCCACAAAAACAGAAGTTAAATTTGACGACGAGCACAGTTTATATGCCATGCTTCGGTCAGCAGTCAAGCACAGTCTGGGACAGTTTAATGTGGCTCCCATTCTAGATTTTGAGCGCGATAAAAATTTGGATACTCCTTACGGTTATAAAAATAAGCCTGCAGGAATACCAAACATTGAAGTGGATAAAGATTTCAATCCTTTTCAGGAAGAAAGGCAAAGACCTGCTCAGGCAAATATAAATTTTCCGTTCAAACGTGAGAAAACGGGTTCATGGGAAGGTTTGTATGCCGGACTGGACAATGAAAACAGTTTTACGTCAAAAGCATTTTCGGTAGATGATATCGAGTTGGAAAGCGAAGAGGTTACCGGCTCCCTTTTTTCTGAAACCGAAACAACTTCAAGTCAAAATACATATCAGCTTCACAATAAATATATATTAATAGCCGTAAAAAAAGGATGTATAATCTTCCACCACCAATGGGCACATGAGCGC
>JBBDVI010000006.1:0-13507 GCA_040903465.1 Flavobacteriaceae bacterium | reverse complement strand
AATATGTTTAAAACGGCTCTTTTATAGTAATTTGCCATATTGACTTATTTTATAAAGTTTCAGCAAATATATAAAAATAATGTAAATTGCGTCAGTATATTGACTTAATTTAGCTAAATAGCGTCAGTAAATTGACTGAATTTAGCTAAATAGCGTCATTTGAAATGTTTTTAAAGATGGGTTTTAGGTGTCCCTGCTTTAGGTGAACAGGGTTATCTACTCATCAAACCCCGGCCTTACAAATTCATTGACATGTGGGAATGCTTTAAAAATTTCTTTTCTAATTTTTTCAAGCATTCTTAATCTGTTGAGAATTTCATCTTCATTCTCAGGAAATTGCCTGTATAATACACCCCAGGCACCCAGAGATCGTTCTGTGCCAATCAAAGCCACTCTTGCTGAACCGTTGGTATCGTTTTGAATAGCGTCCTCAAAATCCAAATCCGGCGCTCCGTGACGTAACGCACGCATCAATTTTACGTGTATTTGAAAGCAGTACCAACGAATGATTTCTATAGCATCTTTTATGGATTCAAATTGATTGATGGTATCTTTATCTGCCAACCCAAGTTCGATAGATTGGTTGATTTCTTTAGTGAATGTATCGAGTATTGCTTCATTTTTATCAAACCAATTTCTCACGAGGTTTGAATACTCCAAGCTTTGTTCAGATAATGGGTGATGTTTTGCTAATTCTTCAAGTTGCTCTTCATTTTCATCCACTTCATCGTCAATCGCATTGAGGTCAATGCCTTTTTCTTCGGCCATTTCCAGGAGCATTTCCATGGCGATTTTAAAGTTTTCGCTCACGTGATTTGTGAAGTCTTGGTTCTCATCATCAGTTTTGCTGCTTCTTTGTTCTTCCATGGAAAATACACTGCATTTAGTGGTATAATTGCAGCACTCACACCAGCGATCGCAATAATTATGAATGCCGGAAATAAATTTACCTTTCTTTTTTTCGGAAAAATCTTGAAATTCTTTTCTGTTCATACTGATGAAGAAATGAATACTAAAGATACTAAAAAACAAAAAAAATCCGCCTCAAAAAAATGAAACGGATTTTAAATTATAAGTAGAATGGTATCTTATCCCAAAGCCACTCTTTCAAATCCAACAACTTCAGCGCCGGCTTCTGCTTTTACATAAGCGGCAACACTTTGCTTGCTGTCTTTGATAAAGTCCTGGTTTACCAGTGTATTGTCTTTAAAGAAACGGTTGAGTTTTCCTTTTGCAATGTTGTCAAGCATAGCCTCAGGCTTTCCTTCCTGACGCAATTGATCTTTGGCAATTTCGATTTCTTTATCGATGATTTCCTGGTCAACACCTTCTTCATTTAAGGCTACTGGATTCATCGCAGCGGCTTGCATAGAAACATTTTTTGCAACTTCTTCTGCATTGTCACCTCCTTTTGAAAGGCCTGTTAAAACAGCAATTTTATTACCTGCGTGGATGTAAAACCCAACAAAAGGAGCTTCCAATGTTCTGTAATCACCAATTTCAATCTTCTCACCGATAACACCGGTTTGTTCGATCAATTTTTCTGCAACGGTAATCCCTTTGTATTCTTTTGCAAGCAATTCTTCTTTTGAAGAGGTGTTCAAAGCCATTTCTGCAAGGTCAGTAGCCAAGTTAACAAAAGATTCGTTTTTTGCAACGAAATCAGTTTCACAGTTCAGAGATACAATCACCCCTCTGGTGTTGTCATTGTTTACCTTAGCGATTACGGCACCTTCTGTTGATTCACGGTCGGCGCGGTTTGCAGCAACTTTTTGTCCTTTTTTGCGGAGCAGTTCAATGGCTTTGTCAAAATCGCCATCAGCTTCAACCAATGCTTTTTTACAATCCATCATACCGGCCCCGGTAGCTTGTCTTAATTTATTTACTTCTGCGGCTGTGATATTTGCCATAGTTTTGTGTTTTTAAATACCCGTCCCCAAATTTAATTGGGGAGGGATTTTGTTAATCAATATATTTATATGTTATAAAAAGAACGGGTTACTATTCTTCTTCACCAGAATCAGTAGCCTTTTCCAGCGTTTCCTTTTTAGACTCAAGCTTCACCTCTTTTTTGGCTTCTTTCATTGCTTTTTTGTCTTCAGGATCTGTTGAAGGTACTTCTACTTCCAACTCTTCTTTTTTGGCTTTTGGCTCTTTTTTAGCTTTTTTAGCCGGTTTTGCACCTTCCTGATCTTCATCTGCAGCATCTTTCTCAGCTTTGTCAGCTTTTCTTTCTGAAAGGGCTTCAGTAATAGAAGCGCTCACATAACCTAAAATCTTTTCAATTGACTTTGAAGCATCGTCGTTTGAAGGAATTGCATAATCAATCTCTCTTGGATCAGAGTTGGTATCGACCATTGCAAAAATGGGAATGTTTAACTTTTGTGCTTCCTTCACTGCGATGTGCTCGCGCAAAGTATCAACGATAAAAAGTGCAGCGGGCAAACGACTCATCTCTGAGATGGAACCTAAGTTTTTCTCAAGTTTTTCTCTTTGACGTGATACCTGTAAACGCTCTTTCTTTGAAAGGGTTTCAAAAGTACCATCTTGTTTCATCTTGTCAATGGCAGCCATTTTTTTAACTGCTTTTCTGATGGTAACAAAATTGGTGAGCATACCACCGGGCCATCTTTCTGTGATGTAAGGTTGGTTTGCATTTTTTGCGTTTTCAGCAACAATGTCTTTTGCTTGTTTTTTGGTTGCAACGAAAAGGATTTTTCGTCCGCTTCCTGCTATTTTCTTTAGAGCTTCAGCAGCTTCTTCAAGTTTTGCAGCAGTTTTGTAAAGGTTGATGATGTGAATCCCGTTACGCTCCATGTAGATGTAAGGAGCCATGTTTGGATTCCATTTTCTGGTGAGGTGACCAAAATGTACACCTGCATCAAGTAATTCTTTTACTTCGATTTTTTTTGCCATTTTTTAATAGTTTACGTTCTGTAATTTAGCAATGCTCAAGTAGCCGTTTTCACGAGGTCTTGTACATTTAGATGCTAAACTAATTTTTTCCGAATTTGACGGAAAGAACAGCGTTTTTAATAATTTTAGAACTTGTTTGTCAAAACAGTAACTGCTTTGACGAGATTCCCAAACAAGTTGGGAAGATTAACGTTTAGAGAACTGGAATTTCTTACGCGCTTTTTTCTGACCGAATTTCTTGCGCTCTACCATTCTTGGGTCTCTTGTCAATAAACCTTCGGGTTTAAGGGTTGCACGGTTTTCAGCATCTACTTCACACATTGCTCTTGAAAGGGCAAGACGGATAGCTTCAGCCTGACCGGTAGTCCCACCACCAAACACATTTACCTTAATATCATAAGTGGTTTCGTTATTGGTCATTGCCAAAGGTTGCATCACTTTGTATTTTAAAGTATCTGTGGAAAAGTAGTTCTCAAAGGTTCTTTTGTTTACGGTGATTGTTCCTGTTCCGGGAGACAAATACACACGTGCCACTGCAGTTTTTCTTCTGCCTATTTTGTGAATAACTTCCATTACTTAATTTCGTTTAAGTTAATAGTTTTAGGCTTTTGCGCTTCGTGATCGTGAGATGCACCTGCATATACCTTTAAATTTCTAAAAAGCTCTGCGCCCAGTTTGTTTTTAGGCAACATACCTTTTACCGATTTTTCGATCAATCGCTCCGGATTTTTAGCGAAAAGTTCTTTAGCAGTCAAGCTTTTTTGCCCACCCGGATAACCTGTGTGACGGATGTATTCCTTCGCGTCCCATTTTTTTCCGGTTAAGTTGATTTTTTCTGCGTTGGTTATAACAACGTTATCACCACAATCAACGTGAGGAGTAAAGTTTGGCTTGTGTTTTCCTCTTAAAAGCTTTGCAACTTCTGAAGAAAGACGTCCTAAAGTTTGCCCTTCAGCATCTATATGCAACCATTCTTTATTAACGGTAGCTTTGTTTGCAGATACTGTTTTGTAACTTAATGTGTCCACACTAATTCATTTTAAAACCCGTCTCTCGACAGGCACGTTAAACATTCCTAAATAATTCTCCTAACGAGAATTGGGGTGCAAATGTACAACTATATATTTGATTTACAAACGGTGTAATTTGAATTTTTTTCTTGCATAAGCAGAACTTTAAACTGCTTGAAATAAATCTTTTTGAGGATTTAATCATCTTTATACTAATTTATATCATTTGACCGTTGTAGAATACGTTAAATGATATTGGTAATTCAAATAAAAATGTTTGTTTTGCACAAATTTAAAAATCTATACAATTATGAAAAAAGTATTTAGTTTGGTTCTTTTCGCAGTTCTATTTGCAAGTTGTTCATCAGATGATGATAATAATAGAGTAGCTGTTGAAGGTACCTGGAAAATGACCGCATTTAAATCTGAAAATGCCTATGATTTGAATGGAAATGGTGTTATCTCAAATGATATTATGGAGGAAACCAACTGCTACCAAAATGAAACCGTTGTGTTTAATGCAAATGGTACAGGTGCAGAATTTTCAACTTCTTATCCTGAAATTACATTAGAGTTAGTAGCAGGAACTACTGATGAGTATGAATATTCAGTTGAGTGTATTGAGGAAGCCACCACAACTGCATTCGATTGGTCTCAAAATGGAGATACTGTAACCATAACTCAGCAAGGTGTAACATTTTCAGGAGCTCAGGATGGGAATAAATTAACTTTTGCTATTCCAAGTGGCTTTACAATTGAAGTAGAAGAGGGTGATGAGGTAGTGACTATCCAGGAAAACTTAACGATGGAATACACAAAACAATAAAACTGTTTGAGAAAATTGAAAAAAAAGAAAAAGGCCCTGAAATTTCAAGGGCCTTTTTCTTTTTAATGCGCCTTCAGCCAGTTATTGCCCTCGCCCAAATCCACATCCAAAGGGACTTCCAGCTTGAATGCGTTTTCCATTTCGGTTTTGATAAGGGTTTTTACTTCGTCCAACTCAGGTTTGTAGGCGTCAAAAACCAATTCATCATGCACTTGTAATAACATTTTGGTTTTGTAGTTTCCTTCAACCAGTTTGTTGTAAATATTGATCATCGCAATTTTTATGATGTCAGCTGCGCTTCCCTGAATGGGGGCATTGACGGCATTGCGCTCAGCAGCGCCACGCGCCACGGCATTTTGTGAGTTGATGTCTTTTAAATAGCGTCTTCTGCCCAAAACGGTTTGCACATAGCCGTTTTCACGTGCAAAATCAACCTGCTCAGCCATATAACTTTTTAGCTTGGGATAGGTCTCATAATAAGTGTCTATCAATTCCTTGGCTTCGGTGCGGTTCAGGTCAGTTTGATTGCTCAACCCAAAAGCCGAAACACCATAGATAATTCCAAAGTTGACCGTTTTGGCGTTGCCACGTTGTTCTCGGGTGACTTCTTCCAGCGGCACATTAAACACCTTTGAAGCGGTGGAAGCATGAATGTCCTCGCCGTTTTTAAAAGCTTCCATCATTTTGGGTTCTTTGCTCAACGCAGCGATAATGCGCAATTCAATTTGTGAATAATCGGCAGCTAGCAGTGTGTACTCATCATTTCTGGGAACAAAAGCTTTACGTACTTCGCGGCCGCGCTCAGTCCGTATCGGAATGTTTTGAAGGTTTGGGTTGTTGCTGCTCAATCGTCCGGTAGCGGCTACTGTTTGCATATAGTCGGTATGCACGCGCCCGGTGACCTTACTTACCTGATTGGGTAATGCATCTACATAGGTGCTTTTGAGTTTGCTCAAACCACGGTATTCCAGTACGTCCCTGATGATTTTATGGTCTTTCGCCAAAAAAGAGAGCACATCTTCAGCAGTGGAATATTGCCCGGTTTTGGTCTTTTTCGGTTTTTTGACGAGTTGCATTTTTTCGAAAAGGATTTCGCCCAATTGTTTTGGCGAAGCGATATTAAAAGTCTCACCGGCTTCTTTGTAGATTTCCTTTTCCAAATGCAAAATATCTTCATCCAGCTTTCGCGAAAGCGATTTTAAAAATTCAGTATCCAGCTTGATGCCTTCCAGCTCCATATGGGCCAACACAGAAACCAACGGAATTTCAATCTCATCAAACAGTTTTTGGGTATTGGCCTCGCCCAGTTCTTTTTCAAAATGGGCTTTGAGTTGTAGTGTGATGTCTGCATCTTCAACGGCATATTCGGTTTGCTGCTCTACAGGAACATCACGCATCGATTGCTGATTTTTCCCTTTTTTGCCAATCAACTCAGTGATGGAAACCGGTGTGTAATTCAAATAGGTCTCTGCTAGCACATTCATATTGTGGCGCATATCAGGATTGATGAGATAATGCGCGAGCATGGTGTCAAACAGCTTTCCTTTTATGGTGACGTTGTATTTTGCCAGTACTTTAATATCATATTTTAAATTCTGACCCACTTTTTCAATGGTTTCAGCTTCAAAAAACGGGCGCAGTTGTTCAATGAGTTCTTGTGCCTCTTCTTTATTTTCCGGAAAGGGGAGATAGAATCCTTTGCCGATTTCCCATGAAAAGGCAATACCCACAAGTTCGGCTTCCAAAGGGTCAAGGCTGGTGGTTTCAGTATCAAAACAAACTGAAGTTTGTTTCATCAGATTTTGAAGAAACAGCTTAGTGCCCATTCCCGGTTGCACCGTCTGATAAAAATGGTCTGTGTCCTTAATGGTTTTACGCGAGGAGGTCATAGTAATGTTTTCTGTTGTGTCGCCTTCTGCATCAAAAAGCGAGAACTGGCCGGAGCCGGCAGCCTTTCCTTTTGGGCTGTCTGATGAAGAAACAGTTTTTTTCGTTTCTTCAGTTGGTGTTTTTGAAGTTTCAGAGCTAAACAATTGTAAAAACTGATCCTTCAGCCTTCTGAATTCCAGTTCTTCAAAGATTTCCTGCACCTTTTCACCGTCAGGCATGGAGAGCTCATAGTCTTTGGCGTCGAAGGTGACATCACAATCAATCAATATTTTTGCGAGTTCTTTGGAGAGCATGCCCAGTTCTTTATTCTCTTCTACCTTCTCTTTCATTTTACCTTTTAGCTTGTCGGTATTGGCTAGTAATCCTTCCATGGTTTCAAACTCAGCAAGGAATTTTTTTGCGGTTTTTTCACCCACGCCCGGAAGTCCGGGAATATTGTCTGATGCGTCACCCATCATTCCCAGAAAATCAATGACCTGTTCGGGACGCTTGACGCCAAATTTTTTCTGAACTTCAGGAATTCCCCATATCTCAATACCATTCCCCATTCGGGCGGGGCGGTACATAAATATGTTTTCGGAAACGAGTTGGGCAAAATCTTTATCGGGCGTGACCATATAGACTTTGTAGCCTTCTTTTTCGGCTTGCTTCGCCAAGGTGCCAATTACATCATCTGCCTCACAACCCGGAAGCACCACTACAGGAATGTGCATTGCTTTCAGGATATCCTGTATATATGGAATGGCAATCATAATGGGCTCGGGAGTGGCATCGCGGTTGGCTTTATATTCGCTGTAAAGTTCGTTGCGCACATCGCTGCCGCCTTTGTCAAAACACACAGCCAGATGGTCGGGCTTTTCCCTTCTGATGACGTCCAGCAGTGAGTTCATAAAACCCATGATTGCCGAGGTGTCCATTCCTTTGGAATTGATACGCGGATTTTTGATAAATGCATAATATCCCCTGAAAATGAGGGCATAGGCATCCAGAAGGAAAAGTCGTTTTTGTTTGGCCATGGGTGATTGCATTTTAGCTTATAAAACTACAAAACTTATACGGGCAATTAAAATGGAAATTGTATTTTTCAGACTTAATTAAATGACGAAAAGGTTAGCTTAACTTCTCGCTTTAGCAGCCGGTAACTATCGATATTAATATTTAATTTATCTTTTTTGACGTCATTTTCACAAGTTGGAATAGGAACTGTTAGCCCTGATCCAAATTCTGTCTTGGACATTTCTTCCGATAGCCGTGGAATGCTTATTCCCAGGATGACTACTGCTCAGCGCGATGCCATTGCCACACCGCCGGAGGGTCTTAACCTTTACAACCTAACCACAAAAACAACAGATATTTTCTGGGGCTTCAGTAGTTGAAATAGGTATTTCTTCACTTGGAGTGGGAAGTATTTCCGGATTTAAAGCCATTACAATTGTAAAGAATTACTGGAAAGTCACTGACGGCTTAAAGGTGGGAGGAACTGTGGGAAAATTTGCGGCATTACTAAATTTTATTACCGGAATTTCAGCCGGTTCAGGATTGGAATTCAAAAGTGATTTGATTATAGATGATATCGATCTTACCAGTAATTATTATGTGTATGAAGGACAGACCGGAATTAAAGTAAGCGCCGGAATTACTGTTGACCCCGCCAGGTTAACTACTAATGTGTTTCGGGATGTTACAACACCACTAACAGGTGTAGATTCCTGTTCCCCGGGATGGAGTATGCAGCAAAACACCAATATTCCTGACTCAAGAGCCTACTCTTATATATATTTTAATGCAAACACAACACAGACAAGCCTCCCCCCGAGTTCTAATGTTTTTTATAAGATTACTGGAGCACCTACGGTAATTAATCAACAAAGATTTATAGCAGGGAATAACAAACTCACATACACAGGAAATGAACCTATAGTTGGAAGAGTCACGGTTATAATAGGGGCAAAAGCCCCGTCAAATAGTGTTGAATTTTCCATGGCTTTGGCAAAGAATGGAATCGAAATTCCTATTCCTGCTGCATCCATGGGTGCGGCGACAAATAGTCAGGCTTTTCAGATTACACTTAATACCGAAGTCGATTTGGTTGCCAATGATTATATCGAGGTGTTTTTGAGATCTAATAATGCCAATGCAATTTCACTTGCGGTTTCAGATATGCAGTTTAGCGTGACAGATTGATGTATAGGTTAAACATAATTGGCATTTAACTACGATTCTGTAATTGTTTTAAACCTCACTTTTGAAAACAAGTTACTTCCTATACGCTATGGAGGTACAACTATTAAAAATTCCCTAAAAATCACCACATTTCACCATAAATACTATATTTGTATAACTAAACATCTAAAGTATGTCTAAATTTGGGGAATTAATAAGCGCTCCGGTTCCTGTCCTGCTTGATTTTTATACAGATTGGAACGAGCAATCCACAGCGATGCATCCGGTTTTAAGGGATGTTGCTGCCGCATTAGGGGACAAAGCCAAAGTAATCAAAATTGATGTTGAAAAAAACAAAGATCTTGCTGAAGCGCTGCGCATAAAAGGATTACCAACCCTTATGATTTACAAGGACGGTGAAATGAAATGGCGTCAAAGCGGTGAGCAGGATGCCAATACACTCATTGGCCTGGTGAATGAGTATGTTTAAGAAATAGCCTTAAACACGAACCCTTTTTCTGAAAAATGAGCCAATACTTTTGGTAATGCATAGCGCAGGTTCTTTTCAGCTTTTATACTGTCATGAAAAATGATAATACTTCCGTTATTTGTGTTTTTTAAAACATTTTCCAGACATTTTTCTTTCGATATTGTCTTGTCAAAATCACCACTCAACACATCCCACATCACAATTTTGTAGCCTTTTTTCTGAAGTTTTTTGGCTTTTGAGGAACTTAATTTTCCATAGGGAGGTCGAAACAATGCTTGCTTTTGAATGATGGCTGAGTATTCTTTTTCAGCAGTTTTTGCCAATGCCTTTTGCGCTTTTAATACATTGTCGATGTAAATGTCGGTTTTGATATTTTGAGCATTCAGGTGGTTTTGGGTGTGATTTCCCACAGTATGACCATCACGAAGTATCTGCCGGAAAATTTCGGGGTTCTCAAGTACATTTTTGCCAATACAGAAAAAGGTGGCTTTTGCATTAAAATTTTTTAGTGTTTCCAATACCCAGGGAGTAATAATGGGTATGGGACCGTCATCAAAAGTCAGGTAAATCGTTTTTTTTTCTTTTGAAAGAGACCAGAGACGCTTAGGGTATAAGGCCTTTAAAATCCCCGGAGTCTTGACAAGATATTTTTTCAAGGCTTATTCATTCATTTCATTTTCCATCGAGTCAATCATGCGCATTAAGGTCTCCTCATCGGGTATATCCATATCTGAGGTGTCTGCCTCCTGATCAAACTCTTCTTCTTCCAGATCATCTGCATAAAAATGTTTGAATAGTTTTAAATAGCCGTTGAATTTTTCAGCTTCTTCTTCTAAGAGTTCTTCATCAGGACCATAAAGCAATGTTCCAACCAGACTACGATAACGCTCAATATCCATCAAGATGCTATCCAGATACCTGCTTTGCAGGGAATAACTGAATGTTGCATAATAGTCGAGTTTTTCTTGATATTTTTCAGCTAGTTTCTTATAAATCTCATATCCTTTTTCTTGCTTATCAACCTCAAAATAGCCGGTGATAAAGGGTTCTAAAAGCGTATAATATTCAAAATACTCAATAGGCATTTTTTCCATAGCCAGATCGAGAATTTGCTCTGCTTTTTGTTTCTGGCCTTCTTGAATGAGTTTTTCAGCTAGTCGCGCTAAGTTGCTTCTATAATTAATGGAATTTTTTCTGGTTTCCGGATCATGATAGATTTCAGGGTCCCCTGAATTACCCCAGTCCCATTTCATAACAATATCATACATCTTTTCGGCATCGATACGGCCCATGTCATAAGGAGTTCTTCTGTCAATTGGTGTTTTTATAGGAACCAATTTGTAAGCCATACCGTCAAGTTGAAGGTAATCTTTCATCCATAAATAATCATCATCACCAAAACTACCACCGGTGAAATAGATGGGGCGTTCCCAGTTATTGTTTGCGATAATGTCAAGCATCATCATGCGGTTTTTCATCAATTGGTCAGTGTTGATCTCAATATCGATATAAGGAACAATAAGGTCAGCATCTTTTTCATCAACAATTCCACTTCGTAATACGGCTTCTTTATCAACAGGAATACGAATGTTCTTTGAAGGAAAAGTATGATAAACCTGTCCGCTTTGCATTTCCAGTTTTAGCCTGGGGTCATCACTACCCACCCAGTCCATCCAGCGTTGAATGGAAATCGTGTCATCGACTTCAATTTGTGGGTGCTTTAGTATTACATCCCGTGTGCCATATTGATACTGATCATGCGTGAGTTGTGAGGGTATGGGATCACTTTCAAAAGCTTTCTTTTTCATATCGTCAATATACCAATCTGTGTTAAAAAGACTGGTATTGACGGTTCTTACGTCTGTGCGGTATTTTTCAATACCCTGTGCATACCAAAGGGCAAAAGTGTCGTTATCGCCTATGGTAAATATTATACCGTCGGGATCAACAGAATCCAGGTATTTTTTCGCCATAGCATTTGCTGTGTAACGATTAGAGCGATCGTGATCGTCCCAGTTTTCTGTAGCTAAAAGCACAGGTGCAACAAGAAGGCCTGCTACAATAACGAGCGGCACTGCGATCTTGGGCTGAATGTGTTTTTTAATAATATCATAAATAGCATAGACACCCAGTCCCATCCACATGGCGAAAACATAAAATGATCCCACAAGGGCATAATCACGTTCCCGGGGCTCAAAGGGACGTTCATTTAGATAGATTTTTAAGGCAAGACCCGTAAAAAGGAAGAAAACCATAAGCACCCAAAAACTTGCTTTGTCTCTGTTGTAATGAAAAACAATTCCCAAAAGTCCTAAAAGCAACGGTAAGAAATAATAGGCATTTCTGCCTTTGTTTTCAGCGGCATCACTCGGAAGGTTTTCCTGTGGCCCAATACTGCTCTCCCTCAGGGTGTCAATAAAAGGAATGCCACTGATCCAGTTTCCGTTAAAAATGTCGTTTTTTCCTTGAATATCATCTTGTTTTCCGGTAAAATTCCACATAAAATAACGCCAGTACATATACCCGAACTGGTATTCAAAAAGGTACCTTGCGTTTTGACCGGTAGTAGGTTTTTCAACCGTTAAAAACTCACTGAATTGTCTTAAAAAATCATGATATTCATCGTGGCCTATTTCGCCACGGGCATAATTTTGCTTGAACATATTTACCTGACTGACCAGCATTTCTTCACCCAAATATTCTCTTTTGACACTAAAATCAAGTGGGCCCATAAGTGCCATATAATTGGCAGCGTGCTCCTCGCTCCACATTCTGGGTAAAAAAGTTTTGTGTGCATCATCGAGGTTCATAACCGCATTTTTGTACTTGTTTACAATTACATATTTTCCGGTTTCTTCATCGCGTTCATAGTTTGGCTTGTCATCTTTATAGGGATTATTTTTATCCATATCCGCATAAATTTGCGAAAACTGGGGACCATATAGCAAGCTTTGCTCTCCATATTGTTCGCGGTTGTAGTACGCTAATAATTCACGGGCATCACTGGGTTTGTTTTCATTTATGACTGTGCCCGCATTTGCCCGGATGGGAAGCATCAACCAGCTTGAAAAGCCCACAAAAATAAACATAATGCAGAGTACAAGGGTGTTGAGTTTTACATAGTCTTTTTTTCGGGTATATCTTAACAACAATACAAAAGCCGCAATAATGACGAGCCCTGCAATAACAGTCCCGGAATCAAAAGGCATGCTAAGCGTGTTGACAAAGAAAAGTTCTGAAGCTGAGAAAAAACGCATCGTCATGGGCAACAAAAACATGAAAATAAAGAGCAAAACACCCACAACGGCCAGATGGGCAACAATAAAGTTTTTAACGGTGATGGTTTTGTAATTTTTAAAGTAATAAAGGAGTCCTATGGCCGGAATAGTCAAAAGACCCATAAAGTGAACCCCAAAAGAAAGCCCTATAAGGAAAGCGATGAGTATTACCCAGCGATTGCCTCGCGGGGTGTGCATATCTTTTTCCCAACGTAATCCCAAATAGAATAAAATACCCATAATGCAGGAGGCCATAGCATATACTTCTGCCTCAACAGCACTAAACCAAAAACTATCCGTAAAGGTAAAGCCCAACGCTCCCACAGCAGCACAACCAAGAATTAAAGTTGCTTTGTGTGTGTCTAAAGCTTCGTTTTTAGTAATGATATTTCTTAAAATGATGGTGAGTGACCAAAACATAAAGAGGATGGTAAAAGCACTTGCAAAGACTGACATCAGGTTAACCATCAAAGCGATTTGTGTCACATCTGAGGCGAAGATAGAGAAAAAGGCTCCCATTAATTGATACAAAGGTGCTCCCGGCGGGTGGCCCACTTCGAGGTTGGAAGAGGTGGTGATATATTCCCCGGCATCCCAGAAACTTGCTGTGGGTTCAACCGTTAGCCAGTATGTGGTGAGCGCAACAGCAAAAACAAACCACCCGATAATTAAATTCCATTTCCTGAAGTCAAAATTGATCATAAGTATATATTTATAAATCTTATAAAGATGCGAATTTAAGGATAAATATCCTTTCTATACATAGATTTATACAACTGATAAATTACGGTATTATTTTTTAAGGATTAATTTTTGACGAAATAGTTTGTAGAAGAAAAACTTTGTTTTAAATTTGCAACCGCTAAAAAGCACTGGCTCATGGTGTAACTGGCAACACGTCTGGTTTTGGTCCAGAAGAGTCTAGGTTCGAGCC
>JBBDVI010000005.1:0-13516 GCA_040903465.1 Flavobacteriaceae bacterium | reverse complement strand
GGTACAATTCCCACTTTGCTGGTTATGGTCAAGATAAAGCATATGAAAGGATACGATGTGCAGCCGGGATATCACGTTATATTTGCAAGTGTGGGTGCATGCATGTACATCAATGCTGTCGTATATCAATTTTAACGTATGTACGAAGGAAAATATCCAAAAAAACGCTACAAAATTACATTAGACTTTCTAAAAGAAATCATTCCGGCGAATTCCTCTATTCTTGATTTGGGTGTTGAAAACCCTTTTTCGGAAATCATGAAGCAACACGGCTTTGAGGTTGAAAATACCCAAGGCGAAGATCTTGACGTAGATTTCTCATCGGTACAGCAATCTGATGCTGAAGTGGTAACAGCTTTTGAAATTTTTGAACATCTTATAGCTCCCTACAATATTTTAAAAGAAATAAAAGCTGATAAACTGGTGGCTTCAGTTCCTTTAAGATTGTGGTTTTCCCCCGCATACCAAAGCAAAACTGATGAATGGGACAGGCACTACCACGAGTTTGAACCCTGGCAATTTGATTGGTTGTTAGAAAAATCGGGATGGGATATCAAACATTCCACCACATTTACAAATCCCGTTAAGAAATTGGGCATTCGTCCATTATTAAGACTTTTCACACCGAGATATTATTTGGTGTATGCTGTTAAGAAATAATTAATCTTCTGTCCTTCAGGCTTTACTGTTTTTATTTCAATAATTTATTATATCTTTAAATCTCAAAAGTTTTACCAAAACCAAGTTGTAATTGCTGAGATGAAACCGATTTTAAACATTAAAAGACTATCAAAAGATAGTGACTTTAAAACTTCCAGTGAGTTTTACAGGGTATTTTGGTTTTCTGAAGGTTTGGATAAAGTGAAAATTGATAGTGAAGATATATCCGGCTATCCAAATCTTATCATATTTACCATTCCTAAAAAAAACATCGAAATTCATTGCCAGCAAAATGTGTGTGGCTGGGTATTGGAATTCAGCAAAGACTACTTTGATTTATTGGGTTTTGAACCCTTGATTATCAAAGACGCTATGATTTATTATGCAACGGGTCAAATTCCAAAAATTGTTTTAAGCCCAAAAATTGGTTTGCGAGTGCAGGCAATGTTTGAGATGATAGATGAAATGAATGGATCAAATATTCCAAACAAAGAGAATGGGATGTTCTCTCTCTTAAGAACAATTTTGATTTATTGTGATAGCAAATGCAATATTAATCCAAACAAAGAACAAAACTCACAGGAACTCAATACCGTTTTGATTTATAAAAACTTGGTTTCAAAACATTACCATAAATGGCATAAGGTAAGTGACTATGCAAATGCCATGCACATTTCATCAAAATACCTCAATCAACATGTCAAAAATGTAATGGGTGTCACTGCAAAACACCTTATTAAAGAACAATTATTGATGCACGCCCGCCGCGATTTAAAATTTACCGACAGGAGTATCAAGGAAATATCACTATACTTAGGGTTCAACGAACCTTTCCACTTTAGTAATTTTTTTAAAAAAAGTATGGGAATAGCCCCAAGCGATTTCCGAGTTGCATAAATAAAAGCCCCTCATTTTTCCATTTTTTATATGGGATACTGCCTTTTTTGTATGGAAAAGCAGTGTTTATACCTGCATCTTTGTATAACTAAAACAACCAATTCCAATGAAAAAAGCACTAAAAATTGCAGGGTACATTTTAGGCACTTTAGGAGTACTTCTCCTTTTTGCTGTACTCTTTATTCGTTTTGCCCTCCCCAATGTAAATGATGCGCCTTATATTGAAGTAGAGGCTTCTGCTGAAAAAATAGAACGCGGTAAATACCTGGCCTATCATGTGATGTTGTGTGCAGACTGCCACTCTGAACGTGATTTTTCAAAATTTTCAGGCCCGCCAAAACCGGGTACTGAATATGTGGGTGGCGATATATTCGATCAATCCATGGGTTTTCCCGGAAGGTTTGTCTCTCCAAACATTACACCTTTTGGAGTTGGAGACTGGACAGATGGTGAGCTTTTCAGACTTATTACTACCGGGGTAAAGCGGGACGGTGAGCCCATTTTTCCGGTGATGCCTTATCACAATTTCGGACAACTCGATCGTGAAGATATTGAAGCCGTGATTGCATTTTTGAGAACACTGCAGCCGGTAGAGAGCAATCACCCAAAATCGGAGGCAGACTTTCCGTTTAATTTTATTTTAAGAACCATTCCTAAAGAAGCTCAACTTGCAACGAAACCACCAAAAACAGACCGTGTTGCCTATGGCAAATACATGTTTACGGCAGCAGCCTGTGCCGAATGCCACACACAGTTTGAAGCAGGAAAGTTTACCGGACCTATGGGCGGGGGTGGAAGAGAATTTTTATTTCCCGATGGCAGTATTGTCAGAACACCCAACCTCACGCCCCATGAAACAGGTATCAAAAACCTGAGCCGTGAAGATTTTATTAATTTATTCAAAAAGTATGATGATTCCACTTTTGTTTTGCCCAACGTAAAACCCGGTGAATTTCAAACCCTGATGCCCTGGGCAATGTATGCAGATATGAAAACCGAAGACATCAGTGCTATTTATGACTATTTAGAAACTCTTGAGCCTTTCGAAAACACTGTGGAGCGATTTACACCTGCACAAAATTGACTGAAGATAAAATGAACCAAAATATATAATTATGAAAAATTTGAAATCATTAAGTTTACTAACATTCTTATTTATTTTTATTTCCTGTTCAGATGACTACAGCACACCAGAGCTTTCTGAAGAAGAGCAAATAGCACAAATGATACAGGAAGTAAAAAGTGCTACTTCAACGTATAGCAACATCAACACTGCAATGAATGCCGGTTGGAATACCGATTTATCCGGTTGTGTAGAACACCCTACTGCCGGTGGTATGGGGCATCACTACGCACGTTTAGAGTATATGGATGGAAGGGTCAATCATCTTGAACCACAAGTGTTGCTTTATGCAATGAATGAAAATGAAGAAATGGAGTTTCTGGGAGTTGAATATATCGTTCCCTTTGAAATTTTATCTGCTGATGAAGAACCTCCAGTTTTATTTAATCAGGAATTTCATGCCAATCAGGAATTGGGTATTTGGGCGCTACACGTTTGGACTGAAAAAGAGAACACCAATGGGGTGTTTGAAGACTTTAACCCCACTGTAAATTGTGATAACTGGATCAACTACCTCGTCAACCAGGTGCGAACAGAAACAGCATCCTACGTTGATTTTAACACTGCTACAAATGCCGGATGGGATACAGATTTGTCAGGCTGTGTGGAGCACCCTACCGAAGGCGGCATGGGGCATCACTTTGCCCGAATGGAATATATGGATGGTCGCGTGAATCATCTGGAACCACAAGTGCTGCTTTTTAATCCTGACGAGAATGACGACATGGAATTTTTGGGTGTGGAGTATATCGTGCCTTTTGCAATTCATCCGGCAGATGCTGAACCACCAATGTTGTTTAATCAGCAATTTCATCAAAACGAACAACTTGAAATCTGGGCACTGCACGTGTGGACCGAAAAGGAAAACCCTAACGGTATTTTCTATGACTGGAACCCAAACGTGAGTTGCAATTAAAATTATACGTAATTTTGAAAGGAACTTTTTAACTCCTTTCTGAATTGAGATTTTATATTGTCATTCCGGCGCATAATGAAGCTGAGTATATAGAAAATACCTTGTTGTCTTTAGGCAATCAGACACTGCTTCCGAAGCGAATTGTGGTTGTGGATGATCATTCCACAGACGCTACTGCGGAAGTAGTATCGCGTTGTGCTAAAAAGTTTCCATGCATTCATTTGGTGAAAATAACTTCAGAAGACAAACACCTTCCCGGAAGTAAAGTCATCCATGCTTTTTACAAAGGTTTTGAAACGCTAGATGATGATTATGATATCATCTGTAAGTTTGATGCGGACCTTATTTTCCCTGAAAATTATCTAGAGAAGTTGGCTGATATTTTTAAAAACAACCCTAAATGTGGAATGGCAGGGGGATTTTGCACTATTGAAAAAAAAGAAAGCTGGGAAATTGAAAACCTCACCAACAAAGACCACGTCCGCGGTGCTCTGAAAGCTTATCGCAAAGCGTGTTATGAAGACATTGGCGGGCTAAATTTAGCGATGGGCTGGGACACAGCTGATGAATTACTGGCTCAATACCACGGATGGGAAGTGATTACAGAACCTTCCCTTTTAGTAAAACATCTTAAACCTACCGGAAAAACCTATGATAAAACCGCCCACTATAAACAAGGCGAGGCGTTTTATCGTTTGCGTTACGGGTTTTGGTTAACGGCTATTGCATCTGTCAAACTGGCTTTAAAAAAGGGAAAACCATTTTTAGCCCTTGACTATCTGAAAGGTTATTTTAAAGCGAAAAAAAACAAGTCGCGCTTTCTTGTTTCAGAAGATGCAGGGTCATTCATAAGGAAATTGCGTTGGGAAAAAATCAAACAAAAAGTTTATTTGATACCTTTGATAAAAATATAAACTTACTTAAACAACTCCATCAACACCCTTCCGGTAGCTCCATTGGGTCTTGCTATGCCCAGAAAAGCTGAAAGTGTGGGTGCTATATCAGTGATTTCAGATTTTTGATATGTGTGTCCTTTTTTGATGCCGTTACCGAAAAAAATAAGGGGCACGTGTGTATCATAGGTAAAGCCGCTTCCGTGTGTGGTTCCTCCATTTTCATACCAGGTTGAAATGGTTGCTGCATCCAAAACATAAACCACATCACCGCTGCGTTTTTGGCTAAAACCATTTTGCACCAGATATCCTATTTCCCGATTGTATGATGTGCCTTCCAGTTGTTTTCGGGTGAAAACCCTGTTTATTTGGTTGTATTTGATGAGGTATTCTGCAATTGTATACTGCACGTCATCTGTTTTCAGGTTTTTAGTTTTAAGAATCACTTTGTTTAGAAAAACCTGATTGCTTTGAACCGCTTCAACAACATCTGCTCCATATGTTTCTTTAGAAAAAGTACTCAGGTTCTTTTTCAATTCAGAACTGTCAAAAAAACCTGCGGGTATATTCTCGGATTGTAAATATGCAGGGTTGTGCACAGCACCGTGGTCTGCAGTTAGAAAGAGGGTATATTGGTTAATGCCTATGTGGTTGTCCAGATAGTTTAATAAACGTTCAATCTCCTTATCAAGGCGCAAGTAATTATCCTGAATTTCTTTGGAATTTACAGCAAAGGTATGTCCTATATAATCGGGGCTTGAATAACTTATGGCAATAAAGTCTGTATTATCGTCTTTGCCAAGTTGCTCCCCTTCAATAGCTGCAATAGTAAAATCTGTGGTAATATTGTTTCCAAAAACAGTTTCTTTAATCACATCAAAACCGCCGTTTGATTCAGACAGTTCTTTTAAATCGTATGGAAAGGCAGAATGTTCCCTTCCTTTAAAAGTGTCTTCATAAGGAGACAAGTCGGGTCCGCTTTGTGTATAGGTTTCTATCGGGTAAAGTGTGTTCCATGTGCTGTTTAGATAACTTTCTGCCACTCCTGAGGTATTGAAATTGTCTACCCATTGCGGTAGTTTTTTCATATAAAATGAACTTGATATCCATTTTCCTTCGTCTTTACCGTGAAACCAATAAGCTTTCCCACTGTGACCGGCGGGCAGGATAGCGCCCCGGTCTTTTAGGGAAATGCCAATTACTTTTGATTTTTGTTGGGTATGTAAGCGCAATTGGTCTGTTATCGAGGTTGTTTTTAAACGGTGAGGTGACATTTTTCCCGCTTTGTGTTTTGTACCCACGGGTAGCATGTTGTCGTCCTGAACACAGTATACCTCTGCTTTTATTTCTTTGTTATACCAGTCATTGGCTATGATACCGTGGACGGCAGGATAAGTTCCTGTATAAACCGAAGCGTGTCCTGGGCCGGTATAAGTGGGAATATAGTTGAAATGGTTGTTCTTGAATTCAAATCCTTCACGCATAAGGCGTTTGAACCCGCCTTCTCCATATTGATCTGCAAAGCGGGTAAGATAATCATACCGCATTTGGTCAACAACAATACCTACAACAAGCCGGGGGCTCTTTTCTGTGGTGGTGTTGGGGTTGGTTTGAGCATTAAGGGTGGGTAATAATGCTATCGAAAGAGCTGTTATCAGGGATGCTATTTTCATAAAAATTGTATTCTTACGCAAAAATACAACCCTAATTTGAACTAAAGTTTACTTAATAGTTAAATTGCGCCCGATAATTTTTGTTACTTTAGCAGAAGAACTTTGCGACTTGAGAGCAGCACGTGCACTTATGGGTAAAAAGTAAAATTGATTTGTAAATATTAAATGTAAGATTCCTGGTGAAGGATAAAGAGTATGAAATACATACGTGATATTGGTTCTTATTTTACAATGTTAAAGCTGGTTTTTACCAGGCCAACCAAGACTTCGGTTTTAAGGGGCTTGATTTTTAAAGAGATAGATGACTTGATTGTTAGCTCGTTGGGCATTGTTGCCTTTATTTCTTTTTTTGTGGGCGGGGTTGTAGCTATTCAAACCGCATTGAATATGGAAAACCCTTTGATTCCAAAGAGTTTGATAGGGTTTGCAACAAGACAGTCCATCCTGCTGGAGTTTGCCCCCACGTTTATATCAATCATTATGGCCGGAAAGGTGGGCTCTTTTATTACTTCCAGTATTGGATCTATGCGTGTGACCGAGCAAATCGATGCTTTGGAGGTCATGGGGATTAACCCTTTGAATTATTTGGTGTTCCCTAAAATAATCGCATTGCTTTTCTATCCTTTTTTAATCATTATCGCAATGTTTTTAGGTATTATGGGCGGGTGGATTGCTGCGGTGTATGGAGGGTTTTCTTCTGCAACAGATTATATAACTGGCCTTCAGGATACCTTTATTCCTTTTCATATAACCTATGCTTTTATTAAAACCTTTGTCTTTGCTTTTATTCTTGCCACTGTGCCATCCTGGCAGGGCTTTTATATGAAAGGTGGTGCGCTTGAAGTAGGGAAAGCCAGTACAAACTCGTTTGTCTGGACCAGTGTGCTGATCATTTTAGCAATTTACATAATAACCCAAATGCTGTTAAGTTAATGATACGAGTTGAAAATATACATAAGCGGTTTGGTGACGAAGAGGTTTTAAAAGGCATTACCACAACTTTTCAGAAAGGAAAGACCAATATCATCATTGGTCAGAGTGGAAGTGGTAAAACCGTTTTCATGAAATGCCTATTGGGTTTGTTTACTCCTGATGAAGGTAAAATAATCTATGAAGATGTTGCAATTCAGGACATGGACAAAGATCAGAAAAGTGAATTAAGGCAAAAAATGGGTATGCTTTTTCAGGGAGGCGCATTGTTTGATTCCATGAATATTGAAGAAAACGTGATGTTTCCTCTGCGAATGTTCAGCAACAGCAAAAGAAGCGAAATGCTTGATCGTGTTAATGAGGTGCTCAAACGTGTAAACCTTGAAAATGTAAATAAAAAATTGCCTGCAGAAATATCCGGGGGAATGCAAAAAAGGGTCGCTATTGCGCGTGCAATTGTAAACAACCCCAAGTATCTGTTTTGTGATGAGCCCAATTCTGGGTTGGATCCAAAAACAGCTACTGTGATTGATAATTTGATTCAGGAAATCACACAGGAGTATGACATCACAACAGTTGTTAACACCCACGATATGAATTCGGTTATGGAAATTGGCGAAACCATTATTTTTCTAAAAGAAGGTAAATTGGTTTGGGAGGGTGATAAGACCAAAATTTTTAAAACAGATAATGAAGCAGTCACTGATTTTGTTTACTCTTCAGACCTTTTCAAAAAAATAAGGGAAGTACAACAAAATGATCAGTAACTGTTAAACCGGGTTGATTAACTTTCTTCTTTTACTATAATATTGCCCCGGTTTAGTTTAAACTCAAGCCAGTTTTTTAGTTTTTCTTCGTTTTCCCTTCTCTTTTTTATGGGAAGGTTGTTTTTCCATTTAACTGTAAAAACAGGAACGGTATCCATTTTGGAAAAATTTGTTGTTAAGTTATTTGAGAACCATAAGGAGTCTAGTTCCTGGTAGTTTATCTTAATTTCCTGACTCAACACATCAAAGGGGATTTCTCCTGTAGTTAGCCTTTCAATTTTTTCCTCAAGGTTTCTGATATATTTATCCCTTGACTCTAAAGTTTCTAAATTTCTTGAAAACATATCTGAAAGGGTCACATAATTAGTGCTGGTAAATTCACTGTCGTCACGAGACTGGTTGACTTTAAGGTTCGCATCACTTAAATTGTTTTGACTCATTAACTCTGACCTCCAGGTATTGATAACACCTTCAGGAATAGGCTCTCCCCCCATAAACACTTCTATGGTTTTAGTGTCATAATCCAAAGAATATTTATACAGAAAGGAATCTTCATACACAATATTTTCAGATACATAGGTTTCTGCATTGGTTGCAAAAATCTCTTGTTGTAACAGGTTCCAAAACAACAGTGCACTGGGGACCATAACGACCACAGCAATAGCTGTTGCTATTTGAGCGATTCTTTTGCGGCGTTTTGAGTTAGCATATTTTACCAATGGAAACCTAAGTAATTTGGCAACGACAAATGCAGATAAAGCAATAAAAATCGAATTGATTGTAAATAGGTAAAATGCGCCACCAAAATATTCAAAATTGCCAACCGCAAGGCCATAGCCTGCTGTACACAATGGTGGCATAAGGGCGGTGGCAATCGCTACACCAAAGATGACACTGGCAATCGTCCCTTTTTTTGTTTTTGCTACAATCAATGCCAAACCACCAAAAATAGCGATTAACACATCCAGAATGGTGGGGTATGTCCTGGCTTCAAGTTCCGGGGTTAATTTTGTCAAGGGTGAAAGCAAAAAATAAAGATATGCTGTGAGTATACTAAGTCCAATCATCACTCCAAGGTTGACAAGCGAGCGTTTAAGTGTGTCAATATCATTGATGGCAACTGAGAGCCCAACACCCACAATGGGACCCATAAGAGGTGAAATTAACATCGCCCCGATTACTACTGCAGCACTACTTACATTAAGACCAATGGAAGCCACAAATATGGAGAATATCAAAATCCAGGCATTGTGCCCTTTAAAAGAGATTTCCTTTTTGACACTTTCAATCGTTTGTTCTTTGTCAGTATCATGTATAATATCAAGTAGCTCGTAAAAGAAAATTTTAATTCTATCAAAAAAACCTTCTTGATCGTTATGGCTAATAAGCTTTTTAGCTTTTTCTACATTTTCTTTTTCCATAAAAAGGCTATTTACTTTTTTTCTTAAATACTTTACTAATTGATTTTCCTATATCGTCAAGCCGTTCTAAATTTTCTTGAATGGGTTGTAAAACTGATGGATTTCTATAATTGATTGAATTAACATCTTTGACGCCTGACTGCATGGGGTAAACCAAAATGAAATTGTTTTCTTTAAAGTAGTTATTTAAATAAGAAGGGATTTTTGACATTTTTTTATTGTATGAAGGATAATCTTTCCTGCTCAAAATAATAATGATATTATCGTCTTTTTTAATTTCTCTTGAAAGAATTAAAAAATCATCCCAATTGCTAAATGTTTCAAAACTTGCTTCAATTGGATGATTTGCATGAACCTCTCTAATAAACCTCAAAGTTTTACTGGGTCCAAAAAAGACCACTTTTCCGCCTGAGTTTTTTGCAATATTCCAAACTTTTAGTATCCAAAAAGGAAAGCCAATCTCTTTTTCGGCATTTTCGGGTACAATGACAATATTTCTCTTTATTGTGCTTATGGGTTGCACAGGTCTATATATCATGGTAGTTGTATTGCATTTGGTCAGAATCCCTTCAGTCAATTTGCCTAAAAATGAGTCTGAAATATCACTTTTTTTATGCAGCCCTAAAATTATATCGGTTATTCGGTGTTCATTTACAACACTTGTAATACCACTTGCAATATTTTCATCATATCGCAATAGTTGATTAACGACTACATCAGTTGCAGATGCAGTGACAGTGGCCTTGTTTAGCAGTTTTTTAGCTTTCTTTTCACTTTCGGTATTCACTTCAGTATTCTCAACAACATTTAAAGCATACAATCCCTTTTTATTTTTCTTGGATTTTACGATAACACTTAAGTTAACAATTTCTTCAACGGCTTCTATATTATTAATTGGAAGTAAAATACGTTCTATATTGTCAGACTCTGTATCATCATTTTCAGAAACATCAGCGAGTGCAATATTTTTAGCCCCTTTCTGCGCAACAAATGAAGCTACTGTACAAGTAACCAGAATCATTAAAATAGTACCATTTAATATACTTTCACTTAATAATCGCACAGGCTCAATAGTTTCTCCAATCGCCTCAGCGGCCGCAATTTCTTCTTGATTCAGAACAATATTGTAACCCACTAAAACCGCTGCCAATGTAGCGGCTGCCTGAGCACTGCTCAAACCAAAAATCAAACGCCTCTGGTCTACTGAAAAATTGAAGGATTTCTGGGTCAACCAGGCAGCTAAAAATTTAGTTACCAATGCAATAACAGTCATCACAAAAGCAACTTTAATTGTTTCCCAATCTTCGAAAAAAGCTGAAAAATCAATTAGCATCCCCACACCAATCAAAAAGAATGGAATAAACAGGGCATTTCCCACAAACTCAATACGGTTCATTAATGGAGAAGTATGCGGGATCAATCTGTTTAATGCCAAACCAGCCAAAAAGGCCCCGATAATGGCTTCAACGCCTGCTACTTCTGCTAAAAAGGAGCCAAGATATACCATGGCCAAAACAAAAATATACTGTGAAATATTGTCGTCATACCTTTTAAAAAACCAGCGGCCAATAATGGGAAATACAATCATGACAAACGCACCAAAGAGTAACACTGATATAGTGAGTCGCCACCAGAACGCTTCATTTATTTCACCCACAGACATACCCACAATGGCTGCTAGTACTAAAAGGGCCAATGTGTCTGTTATGACAGTTCCTCCCACGGCAATATTCACAGCTTTATCTTTTGCAATCCCCAATTTACTCACAATGGGGTAAGCAATAAGGGTGTGTGAGGCAAACATACTGGCTAAAAGGATGGAGGTGGGAAGTTCATATTGTAAAACATAGTAACCTCCTGCTGTGCCTATAATCATGGGGATTAAGAAGGTTAGCAATCCAAAATATATACTCTTGCCACTATTTTTTTTGAAATCGCCCATATCAATTTCTAAACCTGCCAAAAACATTATATAGAGGAGCCCCACTGTTCCAAATAAAATAATACTACTGTCCCTGAGCATCAAATTAAGTCCGTTAGGGCCAATAATAGCTCCTGCAATTATTAATCCTATCAAGTGAGGTATCTTGATTTTATTTAGGAGAATAGGAGCAAAAAGAATGATAAATAGTAATAACGAGAAAAGTAATATGGGGTCTTTTAATGGTAAGGTTAGCTCAGAAAGGGATAACAAAAACATACGCAAGTTTTTTTCAAAAATACAAATTATTTAAACAATGTTTTGGCTGCCTCCTGTATTTGTTTGATCTCCTGCTCTTTTTCTTTGGGCACAATTATAAGGGTTTTTCCTTTATCGACTATGATATAATCAGTTAAATTGCTTACTACAATGCATTTGTCCTTGTCTGTTTGTATGATGTTGTTTTTTGAGTCTATGAGTAAAGTATTGGCTCTTACAACTGCATTGTTTTGTTCGTCTTTCGGAAGCTTTTCATACAAAGAACCCCAAGTCCCCAAATCGTTCCAGTCAAATGAAGCCGGAAGCATATAGACATTTGAGGCCTTTTCCAGAATAGCATAATCGATAGAAATGTTTTCAGCGGAGGGGTATTTTTCTTTGATAAAACTTTCTTCTTTTGAAGTATTGTAATCACTAATTCCTGCCTGAAACAATTGATGGAGTTGTGGTGCAAATTTTTCAAAAGCGTTGATAATGCTTTTTACACTCCAAATAAAAATGCCGGCATTCCACATAAAGTTGCCTGCTGTCAAAAATGTTTTCGCTTTAGCGTAATCCGGTTTTTCGGTAAACCGAAGTACTTTTTTAATGTCGTTTTGTGTTTTATCAAATTCAATATAACCATAACCGGTGTTGGGGAATGTGGGTTGTATGCCCAAAGTCATCAACACGTCATTATTACTGCAGTTTTCAAAAGCCGTGATGATGTTTTCCTGAAACGCTTTTTCATCTTCAATCCAGTGGTCGCTTGGGGCCACGAGCATCACGGCATCAGGGTTTTGCTTTTGAATTTTTAATGCCGAAAGTAAAATACACGGCGCTGTGTTGCGCATAGCCGGTTCCAGGATCAACTGATTTTCGCTTACTTCCGGAAGTTGTTCCAATACCAGGCTTTTATAGCGTTCATTGGTTAAAATCAGTATATTTTCTAAAGGAACAATGGCTTTCAGCCGCTTAAATGTTTTTTGGATCAAAGTATCACCGGTGCCCAGGAGGTCGTGAAATTGTTTCGGAAATTCCTCAGTACTCACCGGCCAGAATCGTGAGCCGATTCCCCCTGCCATAAGCACTGCATAATAGTTTTCGTTTATCAAAATGCCGGTTTATTTAATATTTCTTATTAGCCTTTTTCAGTAAGTAATTCCACCTCTGCGTTTGGATTGAACAAATACATTTTTCCTGATTGCAATTCAATCCCTTCATAGCGTTTGACGCGTTTTGCGCCTTTTTTAAAAACCCTTCCGTTGTACATTTTAAAAAGCGAACCTTCAGGAATTTCAAAGATATAATTTTTATCGTTTGCAGGGTCGTAATATTTGAGTGCCAAAGCAAGCTTGGCATCTGTATCACTGCTGGCTTTCGGGTTTTTAAAATGTTTTGCTACAAATGGCAATAATTGGGCAGGAAAAATCGACGGATGAATAAAGGGCAACATCAACTTTTGAAAGGTGTGTTTCCATTCTTGTCCGTGGGGTTTTATGCGACGGCCATATGTTTCAAAAGCTTCCAGATGTGCAATTTCGTGTATCAACGTGATGAAAAAACGGTATTTGTTGGGAGAAGCATTCACGGTGATCTTGTGCTGACCGTTGGGTAAAATCCTGTAATCGCCATGACGTGTGACCCTTTGATTGACAATCTGCAAATAGACGTTGTTCTTTTTAATCAACTCAAAAGTATCATTGACTGCGTGTTCGGGGATGTAGTTTGTTAGAATCTCTTTCATATATTGCTTACGAGAAGCTTTTTTTGTTTTTAATTATGGGGTCGAACTCGAGACCTGCATAATTTTTCCGTTGTAAAATTTGTTTCCGGTAAGGGCAAAATCCATTAAATATGCGGCCATTTCTTTTGCTGTGAGTGGTGCTTGGTAGCCCGGAAACGCTTCTTCAAGCATTTCAGTTTGCACGGCACCCAGGGCGAGCACATTGAAGGACGGACCTGTTTCTTTGTATTCTTCAGCCAATATTTCCGTGAGCGTGATGACTGCACCTTTCGCTGAGCTGTATGCACTCAAGCCGGGAAATTTCATACTT
>JBBDVI010000004.1:0-13575 GCA_040903465.1 Flavobacteriaceae bacterium | reverse complement strand
GTTTACCTCCAAAATGCAGGACAAACTCCTTCAACTCCTCATCGCCATTAGCCGGGAACAAGGGGATGAAGTCTGTGATATCCTGCTGGATATAAGTAAAACCGGCGAAGATGTAAACATAGAAACTTTTAGAAAAACCATTAACACCCTGGTGCTCGACAGTCAGGTCACAAAGGCAAAAGACCTACAAACAGGTCGCCTCCTGATCCAGATGAACCGGATTGCCGCAGAAAACGGTATTCATATCGCTGTGGAACTCAATATTCTTGGAAAAGTCCTCTTAAACCTTGACCAGATTGTTGCCGTTCTCGCTCCTGAATACAACCTGCGGGATGCGATTCAACGTCATGTACAAAAAATGATGCAGTCTAAAATGTATCAGGAATTAAAGCCCGAAAACCTTTTCTCGGTGCTGATTGAAACGAAAAAGCTCACAGAAAAACTACCGGAGCGTCTCAACAAAATTTCCGAAAACCTGGCCAACAATGACTTTAAAATCAAACTTGAGGGCATTGATGAAAAACGGTTTACAGAAGGTTTTCAGAAAGTGGCAAACAGGATTACCCTGGGCCTTATCATTGCAGCAATGATCATTGGGGCTGCGATGTTGATGCAGGTGCCCACAACCTTTACCATTTTTGGGTATCCCGGGCTGGCGATCGTGCTCTTTATTGTTGCAGCTATTGCAGGAATTGCCCTGAGCTACAACATCATTATTAAAGACGAAGATTTCAAACGGAAAAAGTAAAAAGGGTTCCAAAACCATACACCCATTCCACAGGATTCACGGGTAAAGTCACAAAAAAAACCATAAAAGGCACGCTTTCCTAAAAAAAGGAGTAGCTTTGCCCCCGGTATTGTGGTTTATAAAACTCAAAAACAGTTACCGCTACTCTTTTTCTTTCCTAAGTTTCGGATACCCTCCAAATCACATTTAAAGTTTAAGCAGTACAAAAAAGAATTCCTGTCACAAAGACCGAGACAGTGAGCCTTTTTCAATTTATTCGGTCTTAAACTATATTAAAATGACATTTGAAAATTTAAATTTAATAGCCCCCATCCTCGAGGCTTTAAAAACAGAAGGATACACAACCCCCACACCCATACAAGCACAAACCATCCCACTCGCACTTGAAGGGAAAGACGTTTTAGGCTGCGCACAAACCGGAACCGGAAAAACCGCCGCCTTTGCCATTCCCATCATTCAATTGATGAGTCAGGACCGTACACACCATAACGGAAAGCGCCCCATCAGAAGTTTGATCTTAACCCCCACACGGGAACTCGCCATACAAATTGCCGAAAGCTTTGAAAACTATGGTGCCAACACCAACTTAAAATATGAAGTAATTTTTGGTGGTGTGAGTCAAAACAGTCAGGTGAGATCGTTACGATCGGGCATTGATGTTTTAATTGCCACACCCGGACGCTTGCTGGATTTAATCAGCCAGAAATTTGTTCATCTAAACCAACTGCAGTTTTTCGTGTTGGACGAAGCCGACCGCATGCTCGATATGGGATTCTTAAACGATGTTAAGAAAATCATTACCAAGATTCCGCAGAAAAGGCAATCGTTGTTCTTTTCAGCAACCATGCCGGCACCCATTGTAAAACTCGCAAACACCATATTGGTCAATCCTTCCAAAGTGGAAGTAACACCGGTTTCAAGTACGGCAAACACCATCAATCAGGCGGTGTATTTTGTGGATAAAGAAAACAAAAAGCATCTCTTAAAAGAAGTGCTTTCAGATAAAAATATTGACAGGGCACTGGTGTTTACGCGCACAAAACATGGTGCCGATAAAGTGGTCAAAGACCTTGTTAAAGCAGGTATTAAATCACAGGCCATTCACGGTAACAAATCACAGAACGCGCGCCAACGTGCGTTGAGCAGTTTCAAATCAAAAGAAACGCGGGTACTGGTAGCAACTGATATTGCTGCAAGGGGAATTGATATCGATGACCTTACGCATGTAATCAATTATGAACTTCCCAACATCCCCGAATCTTATGTGCACCGCATTGGGAGAACCGGAAGGGCAGGTTCTGACGGAATCGCCATCGCTTTCTGTGATGCTGAGGAGAAAGCCTATTTAAAAGACATTCAAAAACTCATTGGAAAACCGATTCCTGTATTGGACAATTCAAATTTCCCGTTGGTCAACCACCACGTTGAAAAGACACCACAGCGTCAGCAACGTTCCTCAAGGGGCTCCGGACAACGCAACAGTTCCAGAAGAAGGTAAAAACCCATTTGGTGATAAAAAATATACCGCTATTATTCCAATATTAAAATTGGAGTAATAGCGGTATCTTCAATTAAATAATCTAAGCTAAAACTAACAGATTATTTATTTTTATACCTATCTAATGGACGGAATTCAAACTTTTGACCTCCTACGGATACCTCAGCCATCAAACCGGCTTTGGGCATCACATATACAGCCATACCGTCAGAAAACTTTGTGTTCAGTGATTTTCCTTCTTCAACGGCAACTGCAGCAACCTGAGAGGTTAGCTCCAGTTCATTGTTTTTAAGCTTTTCAAAAGCTTCTTCACTGTTGAAAAATATCACTTCACTATAGGCTTCACCACCTATCTGAGCGCCCACATCAAGTTGTTTCATGCTGGCCAAACCCACCAGTTTTCCGTCTTTATAAACAGCCCCATGACCGGAAGCAGCCCCAACAATCACGGCTCCTTTCCCCACGTTGGGAAAAATCACATAAGCCGTTGCTTTGTCAAACTGGCTTTCGAGACCTTTGTTCATCGCGATGAATTCCACTTTAGCGGCCTCGGCATCGCTTATTATTTTTTTGTCTTTATCATCCTTTTGTGCAAAAACAGTCATACTCATACAAAGCACTGTTGCAAATACTAATTTTGTTAATTTCATAATATTGTGTGTTTTATTGTTAGATTCTATAAATGTACTCTTAAAACAGCATACACTTAGTTAACAGCGTGTTATAAAGTGCAAATGTTGTATTAAAAAAAGAATGCAGCACTATTCTATTGCGAGCCCTTTTTTACCCACGAGGCAACCTGAAGGGTGCGTTGGGTCTGGTGTGTAATTGCTTTTTGAACCGTGTCGGTTACATTTTCAGGTCCGTCAGCAACGCTGATACCATAGGGGTTCCCTCCTGCTTCAAACTGGATTTTATCAGTATAGCCGGGGGCAGCAACAATAGCACCCCAGTGGCACATGGACTTGTATAAGGAAAGTAAGGTAGTTTCCTGACCGCCGTGTGGGTTTGCAGCACTGGTCATGGCACTCACCACTTTGTTGGCCAGTTTGCCGTTGGCCCACAATCCGCCGGTGGTATCAATAAAGCTCCCCAACTGTGACGGCATATTGCCGTATCGGGTGGGTACACTGAAAATAATGGCATCTGCCCATTCCAGGTCATCAAGGGAAGCAGTGGGTATATCTTTTGTGGCATTGTGGTGCTTTTCCCATTTTTCATTTTGGGAAATCGCCTCCCGGGGTGCAGTTTCGGCTACCCGAAGGAGTTTTACAGTTGCGCCGGTTTCTTTGGCTGCTTTTTCAGCAGTTTGAGCAAGTTTATAGTTGGTTCCGGTGGCACTGTAATAAATAATGGCAAGTTTTACATCTTTCATAGTCTTGTGTTTTGAAGGTTAAAACAATAAGATAGTGTGAAAGGGAGAGAAACTGTAATAACGTCTCTATAAAATTGTCCTAAAAAAAGTTAAGGCTTAAGATGCAGGAGCTGTATCTGAGTGGGTTTCTTCTTTCCATGCTTTGTAAAGTAGAATCTCTTTATGTACCAGGTTTAAACATAACGCCAGCACGGTGGCATCATCAATATAACCGATAATGGGAATAAAATCAGGCAGGAGGTCCAGGGGCGAAATCACATAAAGCAAAGCCGCACCAATAGAAGAAATGATATACCAAGGCACTGCAGTGTACCTTCTGGTGGTATAATCGCGCAGCATAGAAAACAGCATCTTGAAATCACTGAAATGAACCTTCAGACGATCCTGTTTTGTGAATTTCTCCTCCAGGACTTCTTCTTTGGAAACAACGTTCGCAAGGTCTTTTTCAGAAAAACGCTTTTGGCGTTTGTCCAGTTCAGATGCAGCTTCTTTTTTGGTAATGGGTGCCATAATATATTGATGTTGTGATGAATTATAAAGGGTACAACATATACAAAGGTAGTTGCTAAATTGAAAGTTTTTGACAAAGAAGCGTTAAAATAAGATGTGAGACGGTAGACTTGAGACTTGAGACTTTTTTAAATTCTTCAGAAAACCGTCTTTGTTTTCTAATTAAAGTGAGTTCGAGATAAGAAGGTAAACCCGCTGTTTTGATTTCAAATAGTTTTTTGAGAACACGGCAATAACGATATTTTGAAGCAATCCAGATAAAATCAGAGATTAACTCCTTGACGGTAGGCAGGTCCGTCAAATCATTGTTATCCCTACCTTTGCCGGGCTCGGGCAGGTGCGTGTTGTTTTTTCATTTATAAGTATAGCACGCGGATGACACAGATTAAGCGGATTTTCACGGATAAAAGCTTAAATCGAACTCAGGTTAATTAATTTGATGTTTGCTTTCATATAAATTGACGTTAAGTGGTCAACCTATATCAGGGACGTACACAAGTCTCACGTCTAACGTCTCACATCTTCTTCCCCATTCATTGACATTTATCATTCTATAATAGGTTAGGAAAGGTTATTTTTGGATGTAATAATTGAAATAACAGATTCCATGACCGATTTAGACATTGCCAGAAAAGCCCGCCCCCTTCATATTGGTACCATTGCAGAAAAACTGGGTATTGACCCTGAGCACATTGAAATGTATGGCAAGCACAAAGCCAAGCTTCCGTTGCGCCTTATCGATACAACCCAGGCTGCAAACAGCAACCTCATTCTGGTTTCTGCCATCTCCCCCACACCGGCCGGTGAAGGAAAAACAACCATCTCCATCGGCCTGACCGAAGGCCTGAACCGTTTGGGAAAGAAAACAACGGTCGTGTTAAGAGAACCTTCACTGGGTCCGGTATTTGGTATCAAGGGGGGTGCTACCGGTGGGGGTTATGCCCAGGTCATCCCTATGGAGGATATCAACCTGCATTTTACGGGCGACTTTTCGGCTATTGAGAAAGCACACAATTTACTTTCGGCCATCATTGATAACAACATTCAAAGCAAGACGAATTCCCTGAATCTCGACCCGCGCACCATTTCGTGGAAACGTGTGATGGACGTCAATGATCGTTCGTTACGAAAAATTATTGTCGGGCTTGGGGGTACCCTCTCAGGGATTCCCCGGGAAACGGGCTTTGACATTACTGCCGCTTCAGAAATTATGGCCATACTCTGCCTTTGTGAAAGTTTGAGTGACCTGAAAAACCGCCTTGGAAATATATTTATCGGATTCACATTTGACCGAAAACCCATCTATGCAAGGGACTTAAAAGCACAAGGTGCCATGGCAGCACTGCTGAAAGACGCCATAAAACCCAACCTGGTACAAACCCTAGAGGGCAACCCGGCGATTATTCATGGCGGGCCCTTTGCCAATATCGCTCAGGGAACCAACTCGGTACTGGCCACTCATATGGGAATGACGTTTTCAGACTATACCGTTACTGAAGCCGGATTTGGATTTGATCTGGGTGCCGAGAAATTTTTTGACATCAAGTGTAAAAGTGCCGGTTTAAAGCCCAAAGCCGTTGTGTTAACTGCTACCATTCGCGCCTTGAAATACCATGGCGGTGCTGCTTTAACCGACTTAAAAACACCCAATGTGGAAGCGCTTAAAAAAGGAATACCCAATCTTGAAAAGCACCTTGAAAACATCAAACTATTCGGGCTCACTCCTGTTATCGCCATCAACAAATTTGTGACAGACAGTGACGACGAAATCGCCGTGATTGAAGCATTTGCCAAAGAAAAAGGTGTCAAAGTTGCTTTGGCTGAAGTTTGGGCAAAAGGAGGAGAAGGCGCTTTAAGGCTGGCGGAAAAAGTCATCGAAGCAATTGAAGAAAACAACTATCATTTTAAAACACTCTACGACTGGGATAGCCCCGTAAAAACAAAAATCGGAACCATAGCCACTAAAATCTATGGCGCCGAACACGTAGATTACAGCTCAAAAGCCCACCAGGATTTAAAGAAAATCGCCGGTCTGGGACTGGAGCACCTTCCGGTGTGTATTGCTAAAACCCAGAAATCACTGTCAGACAACCCTGATTTGCTGGGCAGGCCCAAAGACTTTATCATTACGGTAAGAGAGATCGAAATCGCTGCAGGTGCAGGCTTTTTAATTCCCATTACCGGAGACATCATGCGTATGCCGGGATTGCCCGCACATCCCGCCTCTGAAACTATTGATATTGATGATGACGGGAACATAACAGGATTGTTTTAGGGGAGGTTTTGTTGATTATTTTCGCCTTACGTGAAGTTGTTGTCAGGTCACCTCCAGGCAGGCTAGTCTGCCCTATAACAATATAAATTAACATTTTCCTTGCCAATGTTACGCTAAAAATAAGAGGTATTTGCGCTTTGTGTTCTTTTTTGTTGTTACTTCGTTAATTAGCCCCGGCAATCCGGGGTCTTGAAAACTACTATTTCGCATTTAATTTTTACCTTAAACCTTCCTCTTATGAACCTTAAAAGAATCTTTGGCGCATTGCTTACCATACTGGGTATCGGCGCTTTAATATATGCAGCCGTTTTGTTTGTCAATTCGGGCAGCCTTACAGACAACCTCAAAACACTTATCATTTACGGAGCCCTGGGTTTGCTTTTCTTTATTTCCGGTATCAGCCTGGTGCGGACTACCAAGGATGAATCGTAACGATTGTTAGTGAACAGTTTGCTTCGACTCCGCTCAGCAACCTGTGAATGAGCTGTGATCTGAACTTATGGGGTTATGTTATATTTGGACCTTTCCAACAGCGTTTTCGGGTTAGCGGGTTAACGGGTTAGCGGGTTAGCGGGTTAACGGGTTTTCGGGTTAGCGGGTTAACGGGTTAGTAAAAGCTAAAATTGTATCGAGACCTCGAGACCCCTACTTATTCAAAAGGCTTTCAAGATTAACATACAGGTTTACTGAGGCACCTGCTGTTTCGGTTTTCCAGTCAGAACTGTCCAGTAAATTGGAGAGGCCATAGTCGCCCATCATTTCAAAACCGATTGTTTTTGAAAACGTAAACCCAAAGCCGATACCGGCACCAAAATTACTTCCTTTGTAAAAACCATCGGCATCGCCCAGGTCGCTATCCTCAAATTTTGATGATATGACAAACGATGCTCTGGGCCCGGCAAGCAAATAAAAGCCTTTGCCATATTCCTTATTGACATCATACTTCAGCATAGGTTGCAGGGTGACCTGACCCGCCATGAGATGAATACTTAGGCTCCCCGGGTCACTGCTATACTCGTGAACTGTTCTTCCGTAAAAAAGATTGGCTTTAATCCCAAAGGCTTCATCAAAGCCATAGTCGATATACCCGCCCATATCTACCGGAAACGCGGTGTATTTAAAATCTGAATAGGCCGCGCCGGCATTCAGGCCGTCTCCTTCTACTTCAATATTCTTAAAGTTGGCACCCAGCATAACGCCATAGGTCAAATCTTGTGCTTTTAATGTGGTGTGCGTCAAACACACCAAAAGGATCAACAGGAACGTGTTTTTCATCATGCTATATGTATTTTAAACCGCTGCAGCACTTCCTTTCCGTGGAAGCTTAGCTTAGGGTCTTTTTTAAAAAAAACAAAAATAGTATTTAAAACGAGACAGGCTGTATTTTTGTTTAAAAACATTAAAGCGGGTTGGGCTGCGTTTTTGTGTACCGCGTCTTGCGTCTCGCGTCTCGATACATTTTCCACCTCCGTTATCACTCCGGTGGAAAACACGCGACGTGACATGCTCTGTCAGGTCGACTCCTCGATACATCCGCCTGCGGTATCTTCCTTAATAAAACTTTCAGATTGATTTAAACTTTGAATCTGCTATCGCTTGTTTCGGAGGACACCGTCGCGGGGATATATAACAAAAAAAAGGAGCCCTTCTCCCCAGAGGACTCCCTTTTAAATTCAGATTAGTTTTAAACCTTTTCTTGATCGGTTTTTTAAAATTCCAATAACTTCATTACGGTTTCTTTCAAATCTGCTTTCACTCAACTTAACTTATTTCTTAATCTACTTCTTTTTTTGACCGGCATTCCCGGCTTTATTGCCTTGCTTTTGGTCTTTGTCTTTTGAAGCACCGGTGTTTTTACTTTGGCCACCTTGTGCTTTCTGTTCTGTTTTGTTGTTGCTGTTGCTTTTTTCCTCTTTTTTGTTCTTATGTTCCATGACGATTTTAATTTTAGCAGCACTTCATTGTACTGATACAAAGATGCTTATTTAACCTTTATTGCATGTTACACATGTCTTAAACAAGTTTACATAAATTACAGATTTTAGTCTAAAGCTTTCAGCCATTAGCTGTTTGCTGTAAGCTAACACAATTGCTTCACCTGCCTGCCTTCTCCACCTTTGGCAGATTCGGCAGGAAAATTCGCTATCGCCCGGGTCTTAATACTTAATACTTTGTACTTATTTAGTCTTACGGCCTAAGTCTTGCAGTCTTCAAGTCAATTCTTAATTGCTTCGCCAGTTCACTATCACTCGTGTCTTAATTCTTCGTACTTTGTAAAAAACTTAAAGCTATGAAAAAGCATCATACCATCATTATTGCAGGTGCAGGGGGCATTGCTGAGGCTGTTGCCTTGATCCTTGCCGAATGGAGTACCGTCACCCCTACGCTGTTTATTGGCAACAGAACACTGTCCAAAGCGCAAACCCTTGTGAAATGGATTGAAGATGGCACCACCCGGGACTGTACTATTAAGGCCTTTCATCTTTTGGAAGAAGGTATTACTGAAGAAATGAAACAGGTTTTTGAACAAGGGGACATTCTTCTCGATTGCTTGCCCGGCACCCAGGCGCCGAAGATGGCCCGCTTTGCGAAGGAGTATCATATGCATTACGCAAACCTCACCGAATATGTGGCAGAGACCGATCAAATAAAAGAACTGGCAAAAGATGCCTCCACAGGTTTTGTCTTACAGACCGGCCTCGCTCCGGGCTATATTGATGTATTGGCCCATCATCTGTTTACAGCGTTTTGCAAGGAGTTTCAAGTATCCAAAGTAGCTACTTTAGAGTTTAAAGTAGGTGCGCTTTCTAAAAATGCCGTTGCACCCCATTTTTATGGATTCACCTGGAGTCCCGTGGGTGTGGCTACTGAATATATTAAAGAAGCAGAGGTGATTCGCAATTCCAAAAAAACAAAGCGTCCTTCCCTATCAGAACGCGCCACGATCATCATCAACGGAACCCCCTATGAAGCAGACCTGACCTCAGGTGGCGCGGCCGATTTACCCGATGCACTGGCAGGAAAGGTGGAATCCATGGACTATAAGACCTTACGATTTCCGGGGCATTATGCCTGGGTTGAAGCACACATTAAAAAGGGATCCGGTTCAGAAGAACCTATTGAAGCCTTGCGACGCATTATGGAAACCCAAATTCCCCACATTGAAGAAGACCAAATCATCCTCTATGCAGCAGTACAAGGTAAAGATGCTCAAGGAACCTTACGAAGACGGGAAGTCTCCAAGCAAATTCTTCCTCAACAGGTAGGCAAATATCAATTGCGGGCCATTCAAACAACAACAGCTGTTCCTTTAATTCAAGCTGCCCAATTATTGCTGGAAACCCAATTAAAAGGAGTGGTTTTGCAAAGTGAAATAGATCCAAAATCTTTTTTAACCGGGAATTTTATTGTTCCGGTTTATGGAAATGTATAAAATACGTTTGAAATTAATGGGAACAGGAATTCCATTGCGTATCTCGCGTCTTGCGTTTCGATACATCCGCCTACGGTATCCTCCTTCGTTAAAACTTCGGCCTCGACGTGATACGCTTCGATACATTTTGCTTCGTTCCTCAGCAAAACACTCAGCGTGACAGTACGTGTCAGGTCGAGTGATTTTAGTTTTTGTGAGCGAAGCGAAACAAAAGCTAAAATTGTATCGAGACCCCCCACGCTATTAATTTTTTTTCATAATTTTAAACCATGAAAGTCTTCCACGTATATATCCTGGAGTGCTCAGACAAATCCTATTACACAGGTTTTACATCAAACCTCAACAAAAGATATATACAACATCAAACAGGTTACTACAAAACTTGCTATACCTATCACAGAAGACCATTGGAACTCGTTTTTATGGCTGACTTTACAGATCCGCTAATGGGAATTGCTTTTGAAAAGCAAGTCAAAAAATGGTCACGCGCCAAAAAGAAAGCACTCATTGATGGTAAACTGGATGATTTGGTGCAGCTGGCTAAAAAGAAGTTTAAGTGACGTCCCCCCCCCCTCGATACAATTTTCTTTCGACTATCGTCTCAATAAAATCACTCGGGGTGACACGCTTCGATACATTTTTCACTTCCGTTATCACTACAGTGAAAAACACTCGACATGACACGCTTCGATACATTTTGCTTCGTTCCTCAGCAAAACACCAGCCTTTGGCGGGCACGCTCATCGTGACAAGGGTTTTGAATGCTTTGCCGTGATGTCCGGGATATACTGGGAATCTATAACGTTTTCTATGTATTTAAAGAAAAGGAGTACATGGTTTTTATAGGGTCCGGGCTTTTATATTTATACTATAACTATGCTACAACTATACTATAACCATACTATAAATATGCTATAACATACTGGTATTCCAACAATTATACTATATCTTTGGGTAAGCTAAATAGAAGATTATGGCAAAAGTGAAGAGTTTGTTGCAGATTACGGGGAGTTTGGATGATTTGACGTTTTATACTTTGAACGGGCAGGCGGTGGTGCGCAGAAAAGGAGGTGGCTTTACCAGTAAAGGTGTCAAAAAAGGAGCTAATTATGTGCGCACCCGTGAAAATGCGAGTGAATTCGGGCATTGCTCAGCTTTTAGCAAGCAGTTACGGGTCGCGGTCCAGCCTTTACTGGGGCCAAAAGCATTTGACAGTATGCACCAGCATTTGGTAAAGGTTTTGTTTGCCATCAAAAACCTGGATACGATTTCCGCCCGCGGCAAACGACATGTAGGACAGGGCATCCAGCATCCCGAGGCTGCATCACTGCTGCACGGGTTTTCGTTTAACCCCCATTGTGCGCTCGACCATGTTTTGAAGGCACCTTACAGCCTTACTGATTCTGTTTTCAACATATCACAGTTTACACCGGTGGAGGCTTTTCATTTCCCTAAAGGAGCCACGGCAGTTGGTCTTGAATTTGGGGCCTGTGTGTTTGACTTTTTGAAGGGTGAGGGCCGTTTGGGGGCATTATCCACAGCCGTGCTGGATCAAGACGGCAGTGAACAGGATTTGGAGTTGCCGGCAACTGTTCCTGCAGGGACGGGCACCTTGCTGTATGTTTTAAAGATTGCCTTTTATCAGCAAGCGGGTGGGGAGCGGTACTTGTTTAAGAATAAGGAGTATGGTACGGTTGCTTTGCTAATTGCCTGAAGCAGCCACATCATTAAAAAAGTGGTCAGTTCGCAGGGGGAATAGGCAGTTAAAGAGTATCCAAAACTAGTCTCACGTCTAAAATCTCACATCTCAAGTCTATTATAAACAATCTTTTACCTTTGGTTTTAACAGAATGTAACAAATTATGCTATATTTGATTTCGCCCCATCGGTCTCTATAGTTTTTCACTCCCCTTAGCTTTAGCGTTGGTGGATAGCGAAAGAGACCACAAGAATATCCAAAAAGACAAAATATAATTTATAAATTTAAACATCATAAAAACAAAAACAATGAAAAAATTAATTTTAGGACTATTATTAGGCGGAGCTTTTTTACTAAATTCTTGTGGCGATAGCACCAGTACTGTTGAATCAGGAACTTATCAGGGCACTATTGATAAAGTGGAAGCTTCCAAAGAAGAGATTTATGTGAAAACCGAAGATGGTAAAACACTGGAACTCTACTTTACCGATGAAACCGAGCTGTCCAAAAATGGGAATACTGTAGATTTTTCTGCTTTGCAGGAAGGACAGAACGTAGAAGTTACAATAGAAAAAGTTGGAAAAAGACTCGATCCCCTTGTCGTGAAAATTTTGGAATAAATGGAGCAATTACCTGATTTTTGGCGAACAGAGGTTTTTCATCCACTGTCCGTTCATTTTCCTATAGGTATATTGATTGCAGCCTTTCTCTTCAAAATTATTTCTCTAAAGTATCAACGTGAAGTCTGGATCGAGGGTAGCTTTATACTGCTGTTACTAGGAACTGTAGGTATATGGATTGCCATATATACAGGAGACCTGGCCGATGGAATTGTTTCCCGAACATTATGCGATCCTACGGTTCTAAAAGAGCATCAAAATATGGCATACATCTGTGCCTGGATCTTCACGTCTGCTATCATTTTAGAAAGTATAGCACGCTATAATTTAGTTAATTTAAGAATAAAATCAATTCTATTAATTTGGCTAAGCACGATTCTAATGAGTTGTGGGGTTTTGGTACTGGGGTATGTTGGACATTTAGGAGCTACTTTAGTTTACCAGCAAGGTGCAGGGACCTATCAACCCTCTGCTGATTGTTTAGAATTTGTGGAATAGATTTTTTATGGAATTGACACGAAAAATCAGCCATAAATACAACCTATTTCAGCATTTTTGGAAATATACTATTGGCAGCCATTAAACTCATTTCGGGATTTTTAGGCAATTCGTATGCGTTGATTGCAGATGGTATTGAATCAACGGCTGATATTTTTTCTTCATTTTTTGTGTTTTTAGGATTTAAATATGCACAGCGACCACCAGACGAAAACCATCCCTATGGTCTTTCACCATAGCGCCTTTAATACCTTTTCTAGTATAGCGTTTTTAGTTACTTCAGCAACTGTCATTGCTTACGAGAGCATCATCATTACTCAAACATCCCAAAACCGCATGTCTCAAAGTCAAATGTCTAATATCTCACGTCTAAAATCTAAATTGAGGAATATCGCAACATAGTTATAAAACAAAGTTTTTGACAGATTTTTATAAATAGTTTTATATTTTAGTCATGGTATTGTTACTATTATTTGATATAAATATCAACTAACTTACAATTCACTAAACATAAAAATACCTAAAAATGGGTATTTGTTTTTATAGTATATGGTAGTATTTTTCTATAAAAATTAAAACAAACTCCTATGGTTTTAAACTATCTTAAGTTAAACTGTCAAGTGTTTCGTTGTTCTGTAATTACCTTTATTTTTTTTAATATCGGATTCTTGGGGTATGGGCAATCTATAAATGGAGGTTATTCTCAAGGTTTAATAAATGTGATACCTGATGCAGCTAATTCGGAAAATTTTAATGAGCTAGTTAATATAAAACCGGTTCTTGGCTTCTGGAGGTTGAAAATTGTACCCATAAAGTATAATCATGGTCTAAATGCAAGATTTGAGGTGTCATTAGATAACCCCACCCAAGTAAATGGACTTAATCAGGATGGAGGAAGAAAATTCTATGAAATTTCTGA
>JBBDVI010000003.1:0-13734 GCA_040903465.1 Flavobacteriaceae bacterium | reverse complement strand
AAGGAAGCAAAATCATTATTAACAGAACTAGGATTACCTTTTAAAAAGAATTAAGAGATGGCTAAAGAATCAATGAAAGCCCGCGAGGTTAAGAGACAAAAAATGGTAGACAAGTATGCTGAAAAGCGCAAAGCTTTGAAAGAAGCCGGCGATTATGAAGCACTACAGAAACTTCCAAAAAATGCTTCGCCTGTTCGTTTGCACAATCGTTGTAAATTAACCGGAAGACCCAGAGGATATATGAGAACCTTTGGACTATCCCGTGTTATGTTTCGTGAAATGGCAAATCAGGGTTTAATTCCGGGTGTTAGAAAAGCAAGTTGGTAATATATTTTTAACTGGATGAAGGTTTCTGTGAATAACCGAAAAACCACATCCGCAAAATCAAAAGAATGACAACAGATCCTATCGCAGATTTTCTAACAAGAATTAGAAACGCAGTAAGTGCCAACCACAGAGTGGTTGAAATACCGGCATCAAATCTAAAAAAAGAGATTACAAAAATTCTCTTTGACCAAGGTTATATCTTGAGTTACAAATTTGAAGATGACAACGGTCCTCAAGGTTCTATCAAAATCGCTTTAAAATATGATAAAGTGACCAAAGAGCCTGTAATAAGAAAAATACAACGAATAAGTAAACCTGGTTTACGTAAATACGCAAGTTCAACTGAACTTCCCAGAATCTTAAATGGTTTAGGTATTGCTATTGTTTCTACATCTCACGGTGTGATGACAGGAAAACAAGCAAAAGCTGAAAAAGTGGGTGGTGAAGTATTGTGTTACGTTTACTAAAAAACGACAAAAAGAATGTCTAGAATAGGTAATAATCCAGTAGCAATTCCAGATGGTGTAACAGTCAATATTAATGACGGCATCATTTCGGTAAAAGGAAAATTAGGAGAATTGAATCAAGAGTTTTCTGAAGTTGCCGTTAAGGTAGAAGAAAACAATGTATATGTAGAGCGCCCGTCAGACTCTAAGGCACACCGTGCAAAACACGGTCTTTATCGTTCCTTGGTAGACAATATGATTGAAGGTGTTTCCAATGGATGGACAAAACAACTGGAATTAGTTGGGGTTGGTTACAGAGCGAGCAACCAGGGTCAGAGATTGGAAATAGCTGTAGGTTTTTCTCATAACATAGTTCTTGAAATTGCTCCCGAAGTAAAAGTAGAAACCATTACTGAAAAAGGTAAAAACCCGATTATAAAATTGACCTCACACGACAAACAACTCGTGGGTCAGGTTGCTGCCAAAATCCGTGGATTCCGTAGACCGGAACCCTATAAAGGTAAAGGTATCAAATTTGTAGGTGAACAATTAAGAAGAAAAGCAGGAAAATCTGCATAAGCATAAACGTTATGGCATTATCTAAAAACGATAGAAGAAATAGAATTAAATTCAGGGTTAGGAAAATTGTTTCCGGTTCTGAACAACGACCCAGACTTGCTGTTTTCAGAAGCAACAAAGAGATCTATGCTCAATTAATTGACGATTTGAGTGGTAAAACTATCACTGCAGCATCATCAAGAGATAAAGATATCGATGTTTCTAAAGCAAGTAAAGTTGAAGCTGCAAAACTTGTAGGTAAAGCACTTGCCGAAAAAGCGATCAAAGCCGGTGTAGATACGATTTCTTTTGACAGAGGGGGTTATTTATATCACGGAAGAGTTAAATCATTAGCAGAAGGCGCTCGAGAAGGCGGACTTAAATTCTAAAATATTATGTATCAAGATTATAAAAACGTAGAGCTAGTAAAACCTAGTGGACTTGAATTAAAAGACCGTTTAGTGGGCGTACAACGTGTTACTAAAGTAACCAAGGGAGGTAGAGCATTTGGCTTTTCTGCAATTGTAGTTGTGGGTGATGAAAATGGTGTTGTAGGGCAAGGCCTTGGAAAATCTAAAGATGTTGCCAGTGCAATTGCAAAGGCAATTGAAGATGCTAAGAAAAACCTTGTTCGCATTCCATTGAACAAAGCAACCCTTCCGCACGAGCAAAAAGGAAAATACGGCGGCGCAAAAGTAAATTTATTGCCAGCAGCAGCGGGTACCGGTCTTATTGCCGGTGGTGCCGTGCGTGCAGTACTTGAAGCCGTGGGAGTTCATGACGTATTGTCAAAATCTCAAGGTTCATCAAATCCACATAATGTGGTGAAAGCTACTTTTGACGCTTTATTACAATTGCGTAGTGCCCATACTGTTGCAAGACAACGTGGTGTATCGCTTGAAAAAGTATTCAAAGGATAAAAAAAGAGTTATGGGAAAAATTAAAGTAACAAAGGTAAAAAGTGCTATCAACCGTACTCAAACACAAAAGAGAACGCTTGAATCATTAGGACTTAAGAGAATAGGTCAAACGATCGTTCACGAAGACACACCAAGTATACTTGGTATGGTTAATAAAGTAAAACACTTGGTTTCTGTAGAAGAAACCAAATAAGACATAATAAACTATGGATTTAAGTAACTTAAAACCTGCAGAAGGTTCTGTTCAAAACAATAAGAGATTAGGTCGCGGTGAAGGTTCAGGAAAAGGTGGAACCGCTTCCAGAGGTCACAAAGGTGCAAAATCCCGATCAGGATATTCCAGGAAAATTGGTTTTGAAGGTGGTCAAATGCCGCTTCAAAGACGTGTTCCCAAGTTTGGATTCACAAACATCAACAGGAAAGAATATCAGGGAATCAATCTTGACACCATCCAAAAACTGGTAGATGACAAGAAGATTAAGGATACCTTGGATTTTGATACAATAGTATCTCTAAGATTAGCAACCAAAAATGAATCAGTAAAGATATTAGGAAGAGGAGAGCTAAAAGCAAAGGTGAAAATATCTGCCCACAAATTTACTGCAACTGCACAGAAAGCAATTGAAGCAGCAGGGGGTGAAGTGGTAATTTTATAATATAAAGAATAGAATGAAATTTATAGATACCCTAAAGAATATTTGGAAAATAGAAGAGTTAAGAAATAGAATCTTAATTACTCTAGGTTTACTGGCCGTGTATCGTTTTGGTGCACAAGTCGTATTACCCGGTATTGACGCATCTCAATTACAAGGCCTTGCAGATCAAACCGATGGTGGGATCCTGGGTCTTTTAAATGCATTTACGGGAGGAGCATTTTCTAATGCTTCTGTTTTTGCTTTGGGTATTATGCCTTATATTTCTGCTTCTATTGTTGTACAGTTAATGGGTATTGCTGTTCCTTACCTGCAAAAGCTTCAGAAAGAAGGAGAAAGTGGCAGGAAGAAAATCAATCAGATAACCCGTTGGTTAACTATAGCGATTACACTAGTACAAGGACCCGGTTATATCTATAACTTGTTCAACATACTTCCGGGAGAAGCCTTTTTATTAGGTAACAGTTTTGCGTTTATATCATCTGCAGTTATTATATTAACGACAGGTTGTATCTTTGCAATGTGGCTTGGTGAAAAAATCACTGATAAAGGTATTGGTAACGGTATCTCTATATTGATTATGGTGGGTATTATTGCAACCTTACCACAATCATTTGTTCAGGAATTTGCTTCAAGGGTATTTGAATCAAACGGAGGGTTGATCTTCATTCTTATTGAACTTGTAATCTGGTTTGTAATCATTTTACTATCTGTATTACTGGTAATGGCTGTGCGTCAAATACCGGTTCAGTATGCGCGAAGAACTGCCAGTGGCGGATATGAAAAGAACATCATGGGATCCAGACAGTACATCCCTTTAAAATTGAACGCATCTGGTGTTATGCCAATCATTTTTGCACAGGCAATTATGTTTGTGCCGGCCGCAGTAGCAGGATTATCGGCTTCAGAAATGGCGCAATCCTTTACGGCAGCATTCAGTGATATATTTGGATTCTGGTATAATGTAGTGTTTGCACTGTTGATTATTGTGTTTACCTATTTCTATACCGCGGTTACAGTACCCACAAACAAAATGGCTGATGATTTAAAACGCAGTGGTGGTTTTGTTCCCGGTATCAAACCAGGTTCAGAAACAGCTGAATATTTAGATAAAATAATGTCACAAATAACATTGCCGGGATCTATATTCCTTGCATTGATAGCTATATTTCCTGCATTTGCTGTAAAGCTTTTAGGTTTACAGGCGGGATGGGCTTTATTCTATGGAGGAACATCACTTCTCATTATGGTGGGTGTTGCCATAGACACAATGCAACAAATCAATGCATATTTGTTGAACAGGCATTATGATGGATTAATGAAATCCGGTAAAAACAGAAAAGCAGTAGCATAATTATGGCAAAACAACCGGCAATAGAACAAGACGGAACGATTGTAGAAGCGCTTTCTAATGCTATGTTTCGTGTAGAATTAGAAAACGGTCACATTGTTACAGCACACATATCGGGTAAAATGCGAATGCATTATATCAAATTATTACCCGGTGATAAAGTGAAATTAGAAATGAGCCCTTATGATTTATCTAAGGCGAGAATAACTTATAGATATTAGATTTTTGTGAAATTCAAAAATCGTTAATTATTTAAAATTAGAGGAATGAAAGTAAGAACTTCCATCAAAAAAAGAAGTGCCGAGTGCAAGATTGTGCGTCGAAAAGGCAGATTATATGTTATTAACAAAAAGAACCCAAAGTTCAAACAAAGACAAGGTTAAGATATGGCAAGAATAGCAGGTGTAGATATCCCGAAACAAAAAAGGGGTGTAATCGCGTTAACTTACATATTTGGTATCGGTAGAAGCCGTGCCAAAGACATTTTGGCAAAAGCCGAAGTAAGTGAAGACAAAAAAGTAAATGAGTGGGACGATGATGAAATCGGTCGCATTCGTGATGCTGTAGGAAATTTTAAAATTGAAGGTGAATTGCGTTCAGAAGTTCAGGTAAGCATCAAACGCTTAATGGACATTGGATGCTACAGAGGTATTCGTCACAGATCAGGTTTGCCGTTGAGAGGTCAACGCACCAAGAATAACTCAAGAACCCGAAAAGGAAAACGTAAAACTGTTGCTAACAAGAAAAAAGCAACTAAATAATCCCTAGAGATATGGCAAAAACAACCGCAAAAAAACGTAAAGTTAATGTTGAATCTGTAGGTGAAGCACACGTTACAGCTTCCTTTAACAATATCATCATTTCGTTGACAAACAAAAATGGCGATGTTATTTCCTGGTCTTCAGCCGGTAAAATGGGCTTTAGAGGATCTAAGAAAAACACACCTTATGCTGCTCAACTTGCCGCTGAAGATGCTACAAAAGTAGCTCACGATGCAGGTTTGCGCAAAGTAAAAGTGTATGTAAAAGGACCCGGAAACGGAAGGGAATCTGCAATACGCTCTATTCACAATGCCGGTATTGAAGTAACTGAAATTATTGACATTACTCCAGTTCCTCATAACGGATGCAGACCTCCTAAAAGAAGAAGAGTCTAAGTAAGTTAGAAAGTAGAAGTACGAAGTTAGAAGTAAAAATAATATCAAATCCAAAAGTCCCCCTCTTTTGGAGGGGGATTTAGGGGGAGGACAAACAATAAGTATAAACAAGAGAAGGAATACGATAGATGGAGGACAGACCTTAATTCATCATCCCTTCTAAAATAAATTTTAATATGGCAAGATATACCGGTCCAAAAACGAAGATAGCCCGAAAATTCGGTGAAGCTATCTTTGGTGACGACAAAGCATTTGAAAAAAGAAATTACCCTCCGGGACAGCACGGAAACGCGCGCAGAAGAGGTAAAAAATCTGAATATGCTACCCAGTTAATGGAAAAGCAAAAGGCTAAATACACTTATGGTGTGTTAGAGCGTCAATTCAGGAATATGTTTAAAAAAGCAACCGCTGCTGATGGAATTACAGGTGATGTACTTCTTCAATTGTGTGAGTCAAGGTTAGACAACGTTGTCTTCAGAATGGGAATTGCCCCTTCAAGAAGTGCTGCGCGTCAATTGGTTTCTCACAGACACATCCTTGTGAACGGTGAGAAAGTAAATATTGCTTCTTACCACGTGAAGCCGGGAGATGTGGTTTCAGTGAGAGAAAAATCAAAATCACTGGAAGCTATCACAAGTTCGCTTTCAAATGCAAGCCAGGTGTATGAATGGATTTCCTGGAACAATGATAAAATGGAAGGAACCTTTGTTTCTGTTCCATCAAGGATTCAAATTCCTGAAAACATCAACACACAATTCATCGTAGAATTATATTCTAAATAATAAACCTTAGGAATCACAACATGGCAATACTAAATTTTCAAAAGCCCGATAAAGTTATAATGATCAATTCAACCGATTTTGAGGGGAGATTCGAGTTTCGTCCCTTAGAACCCGGCTATGGATTGACTGTTGGTAACGCGCTTAGAAGAGTACTATTATCCTCCCTGGAAGGCTTTGCTATCACCTCCATCAGAATTGAAGGCGTTGATCACGAATTTTCTACAATCCCGGGAATAGTAGAAGATGTAACAGAAATTATCCTTGGTTTAAAACAAGTGCGTTTCAAACGTCAAATAGATGAAATAGATAATGAAACCGTAACAATGTCCATCACCGGTAAAGATCAAATTACCGCCGGTGATTTCCAAAAGTTTATCTCAGGTTTTCAAATTCTGAACCCTGATTTGGTCATCTGTAATATGGAATCCAAAGTAAACCTCAATATGGAATTGACCATAGAAAAGGGTAGAGGATATGTGCCTGCTGAAGAGAACAAAAAAGCAAACGCACCCCTTGGGACCATCTTTACAGACTCTATCTACACACCCATCAAAAATGTGAAGTACAGCATTGAGAACTTTCGTGTAGAGCAAAAAACAGATTACGAAAAACTGGTTTTTGAAATCGTTTCAGACGGTTCCATTCATCCAAAAGATGCCTTGACCGAAGCTGCAAAAACATTGATTCACCACTTTATGTTGTTCAGTGATGAGCGCATCACCCTAGAGGCAGATGAGATTGCTCAAACAGAAACATATGATGAGGAGTCTTTACACATGCGACAGTTATTAAAAACCAAACTGGTTGATATGGACCTTTCAGTAAGAGCATTAAACTGCCTAAAAGCTGCCGAAGTTGATACCCTTGGTGATTTGGTTTCTTACAACAAAAACGACCTGATGAAATTCAGGAACTTTGGTAAAAAATCATTGACAGAACTGGAAGAACTGGTGAATGTAAAAGGTCTGACCTTTGGAATGGATCTTTCAAAATATAAATTAGACAGAGATTAAATACAGACCTGGGATTTGAGATGTAAGATTTAAGAAAAGTCTCACTACTCAAATCTCACCTCTAACATCTAGAAAAAAATGAGACACGGAAAAAAAATAAATCATTTAGGAAGAAAAACAGCGCACAGAAAGTCAATGCTGGCAAATATGGCGTGTTCCCTGATTGAACATAAAAGAATCAATACTACAGTCGCTAAAGCGAAAGCCCTTAAGCAATTTGTAGAGCCTTTGGTTACAAAATCCAAAGAAGACACCACACACAACAGAAGGATTGTATACAGCAGATTGCGTCAAAAAGAAGCAGTAGCTGAACTTTTCAGGGAAGTTGCCGTAAAAGTAGCTGACCGTCCCGGAGGATATACCAGAATCATCAAATTGGGTAACCGTTTGGGAGATAACGCAGATATGGCGATGATCGAGCTGGTTGACTTCAATGAAGTGTACAACGCAAACAAGCCTGCGAAGAAAAAATCAACCCGTCGTGCCGGAAAAGGTAAAAAAGCTGAAGAAACAGCTTCAAAAGCTGCCCCTGCTGAAAAAACAGAGGAGGTAATACCAAAAGAAGCTCCCGAAGCAGCGGCACCTGAAGTTAAAAATGAAACACCTGAAACCGATCAGGAAGAGCCAAAAAATGAAAAGGAATAAAGCTTTGATTTCTTTATAAATACACAAGGGATAAACTATTACTGTTTATCCCTTTTTTTATATTATTTTTGCACCCTAGTATAAACAACACAACTTGTCATCTACTATGAAGTACCACACTAGAAAAAAAGCCATTATCTTACTTGCAGACGGAACCATTTTTCACGGCAAAGCCGTGGGAGGAAAAGAAGGCAGTGCCTTTGGCGAAGTATGTTTCAACACCGGTATGACCGGCTATCAGGAAATTTTCACAGACCCCTCTTATTTCGGGCAGTTGATGGTCACCACCAATGCACACATTGGTAATTACGGCACCAACAAAGACGAAGTAGAATCTGAAGGCACCAAAATCGCCGGATTGATTTGCAGGAATTTCAGTTACAATTATTCACGGGATACTGCTGATGCCTCCCTGGAAGAATTCTTGGAAGCAAACAACTTGCTTGCCATTTCAGATGTCGATACTCGTGCGCTGGTAAGCTACATTCGTGACAACGGTGCTATGAATGCCGTAATATCCACAGAGGTTGACAATATCGAAGGGCTGAAAAAACAACTCGCTGAAGTGCCCGATATGGATGGCCTTGAGCTCGCGTCCAAGGTATCAACGAAAGAGCCTTACTTTTTTGGCAATGAAAATGCGACCTATAAAATTTCTGCTCTTGACCTGGGAATCAAGAAAAATATTTTAAGGATCCTGGCAGACAGTGATTGCTATATTAAGGTTTTTCCTTATGACAGCAGTTTTGAAGAAATGAGCGCTTTTGAACCGGATGGTTATTTCATCTCAAACGGTCCCGGTGACCCGCAGCCTTTGACAAATGCCATTGAGGTTACCCGTACAATTATTGAAAAAGACCTTCCCTTGTTTGGAATCTGCCTGGGGCATCAAATCCTGGCTCTTGCAAATAACATATCCACTTATAAAATGCACCACGGTCACAGGGGTATCAACCATCCCATTATGAACCTCGAAACAGGAAAAGGAGAAATCACCTCCCAAAATCACGGATTTTCCATTAACAGGGAAGAAACAGAAAACCACCCTGATATTGAAATCACCCACGTGCATTTAAATGATCACACGGTGGCCGGAATCAAAATGAAGAACAAGAAGTGCTTCTCGGTGCAATACCATCCGGAAGCGAGTCCGGGACCGCACGATGCACGTTATTTGTTTGACCAATTCATAGAAAATATTCAAAAAAATTAATTTGCAGAGGCGTAATATATTACGCCTCAACCATTAAATATATTTATAATCATGAGCATAATTGTTGACGTCAGAGCCCGGCAAATATTTGATTCCAGAGGGAACCCCACCATTGAAGTAGATGTTATTACCGAAAGCGGCGTTCTTGGACGTGCTGCAGTACCTTCAGGAGCATCAACCGGTGAACACGAAGCCGTGGAACTCAGGGACGGCGGAAAGTCCTATATGGGCAAAGGTGTCACCAAAGCAGTTAAAAATGTGAATGAAATCATTGCACCTGAATTGCTGGGAGCCGTTGTTTTTGACCAGAACCTGATCGATCAGACCTTGATTCAATTGGATGGAACCAAAAACAAATCCAAGTTTGGAGCCAATGCCATTCTGGGCGTTTCGCTCGCTGTAGCAAAAGCTGCTGCTTTGGAACTGGGGTTGCCTTTGTATCGCTATGTGGGTGGAGTGAGCGCAAACACGCTTCCCGTGCCAATGATGAATATTATTAACGGCGGGTCTCACAGTGATGCACCCATTGCTTTTCAGGAATTTATGGTGATGCCGGTACGAGCAAAAAACTTTGCTCATGCCATGCAAATGGGTTCAGAAATTTTTCACCATTTGAAAAAAGTATTGCACGACAGAAAGCTCAGCACAGCCGTGGGTGATGAAGGCGGATTTGCCCCCACCCTGGAAGGCACTGAAGACGCTTTAGACACGATTGCAAAAGCCGTAAAAAATGCAGGATACAAAATGGGTGAAGACATTAAAATTGCCTTGGATTGTGCCGCAGCTGAATTTTATGTAAAAGGAAACTATGATTATACCAAGTTTGAAGGTACATCAGGAAAAGTAAGGACCTCAAAACAACAGGCCGATTATCTGGCCGAGCTCGTTTCAAAATATCCCATTATTTCCATCGAAGACGGTATGGATGAAAACGACTGGGAAGGCTGGAAATACCTCACGGAGAAAATAGGAAATAAAGTACAGTTGGTGGGTGACGATTTGTTTGTGACCAATGTAGAACGCCTTTCACGTGGTATCGATGAAGGCATTGCCAATTCCATATTGATCAAGGTAAACCAGATCGGAACTTTGACAGAAACCATTGCAGCAGTGAATATGGCCCATAATGCCGGGTATACCTCTGTAATGTCACATCGTTCCGGTGAGACTGAAGATACTACCATTGCAGACTTGGCCGTGGCTTTAAATTGCGGGCAGATCAAAACCGGTTCTGCTTCCAGAAGTGACCGTATGGCGAAATACAACCAATTGCTTCGCATTGAAGAAGAGCTGGGAAGTGTGGGATATTTTCCGAAAGGGAATGCCTTTAAAGTTAAATAAAGGTTATTACCCTGGGGATAGATATCTTTTTCATTTAAGGATTTTTTAACCAACAGGGGTGGGTTTTCATTAGAAAAATCACCTTATATTTTGTATCTTCGCGTGAAGTTCAAAATAAAAATTACATACGCGCATGTCGAAAACAGCTACTTTAGAAATCGATGGAAAAAAATATGAGTTTCCAATAGTCGAGGGCACAGAAAATGAATTGGCCATAGATATAAAAACATTACGGGCCGCAACAAACGTAATCACTTTAGACCCGGGCTATAAGAACACCGGTTCTTGTGAAAGTGCCATCACGTTTCTGGACGGTGAAAAGGGAATCCTTAGATATCGCGGTTATGCCATTGAAGACCTGGCCGAAAAGGCATCTTTTCTGGAAGTGTGTTTCCTCTTGATTTTTGGGGAACTCCCTACACAAGATCAACTTTCAAAATTTCATAAAGACATAAAAGAGCAATCCATTGTGGATGAGGACATGAAACGCATCCTTGATGGCTTTCCAAAGTCAGCGCACCCTATGGGCGTTTTGGCATCTCTTACCAATGCGCTGGTAGCATTCAACCCTTCATCAGTGAATGTTGATTCTGAAGAGGATATGTATAAGGCCATTGTAAAGATATTGGGCAAGTTTCCGGTATTGGTAGCGTGGGCAATGCGCAAGAAGATGAGTTTGCCGCTTAATTACGGAGATACTTCTTTGGGTTATGTGGAAAACATTCATAAAATGATGTTTCAAAAACCTAATGAAGAATACAAGGTGGACAGAGCTGTCATTGAAGCTTTGGATAAATTATTGATATTGCACGCAGACCACGAGCAAAACTGCTCCACGTCAACCGTGCGTATTGTGGGCTCATCGCATAGCGGTTTGTTTGCCTCGTTATCAGCAGGTATTGCAGCCCTTTGGGGACCGTTGCACGGCGGTGCCAATCAGGCGGTAATTGAAATGCTTGAAGCCATTAAGGCAGACGGCGGCGATACTTCAAAATTTATTGATAAAGCAAAAGATAAAGATGATCCGTTCCGTTTGATGGGCTTTGGACATCGTGTTTATAAAAACTTTGACCCAAGGGCAAAAATCATCAAAAAAGCAGCTGATGAAGTTCTTGGTGAACTGGGCATTGATGACCCCGTACTGGATATTGCCAAAGGACTGGAGAAAGTAGCGTTGGAAGACGAGTATTTCAAATCAAGAAACCTGTATCCCAACGTTGATTTTTACTCCGGTATTATTTACCGCGGACTGGGAATCCCAACCGATATGTTTACCGTGATGTTTGCCTTGGGAAGACTTCCCGGATGGATCGCACAGTGGAGGGAAATGCGCTTGCGTAAAGAGCCCATTGGCCGTCCCAGACAAGTCTATACCGGTTACAATCACAGGCCATTTAAGTCGCGTAACGACCGATAAATATATAATTCAATACTACAAAAGCTCCGTTGTGAACTATCATGATGGAGTTTTTTATACCTTTGAAACAAACCCGCTCCTATGTTACAGCTCAATGTAAAAAATGAAACTTCGAGGCTTAGGGCAGTGGTATTGGGCACCGCAAACAGTAATGGTCCCACACCTGCTGCAGAAGATGCTTATGACCCCAAATCCCTTGAGCATATCCTGGCCGGCACCTATCCCAAAAATGAAGATATGATTCCTGAGATGGAAGCTTTTGCAGCGGTGTTGAAAAAATATGATGTCAAAGTCTTCCGACCGGAGGAAATCAAAGATTACAACCAGATTTTTTCCCGTGATATCGCTTTTGTGATTGATGATATTTTTGTGAAAGCAAACATCCTGCCTGACAGGGAACGGGAGCTTGATGCCATTCAGTATGTTATTGATCAGATTGATCCTAAAAAAGTGGTGCGACCCCCTGAAGAAGTTCATATTGAAGGAGGTGATGTGATGCTTTGGAAGAATTATATTTTTATTGGCACCTACAAGGGCAGTGATTATAAAGACTATATGACCGCCCGCACCAATATGGAAGGGGTTGCTTATATCAAGAATTTATTTCCGAATAAAATAGTGAGGGAATTTGATTTGGTAAAATCCAAAATGGAAGCCCGTGACAATGCTTTGCACCTAGACTGTTGCTTTCAGCCTGTAGGCGAAAACAAGGCGATTATATATAAACAGGGTTTTCGTGAGGAGGCAGATTATATGTTTTTGGTCAACCTTTTCGGAAAGGAAAGTTTGTTTCACATTACCCGTGACGAAATGTACCATATGTACAGCAATATTTTTTCCCTTGCCCCTGATGTTGTGGTTTCTGAACGTAATTTCACACGCCTAAACAACTGGTTGCGTGAAAATGGTTTTACGGTTGAAGAGATTCCCTATGCTGAAATTGCCAAGCAGGAAGGCTTATTGCGATGTAGTACGTTGCCGTTGATCAGAGATTAGGTTCAAGGTTTAAAGTTTAATGTTATTATATTTTTATGCAAGCAACAAATACAATTTTAATGATAAGGCCGGCGGCATTTCGTTTGAATGAAGAAACTGCGGTAAACAATTATTATCAAACCACTTCAGATACTTTAAAACTAAAAGACAGCAATGCACTTGCCCAGGAGGAGTTTGATGCTTTGGTTACAAAATTAAAGGAAGCCGGCGTTCATGTTGTTATTTTTAATGATGACGGTTCTCAGGACACGCCCGACTCCCTTTTTCCAAACAACTGGGTTTCCTTTCACGAAAACGGTGATATGGCATTATACCCTATGTTTGCCGTTAACCGAAGACGTGAGCGCAGGGGTGAAGTAATTGGAACGCTGGAGGAGCAAGGCTTCAAGATTCAAAATGTGGTGGATTATACCGCTGCCGAAAATGAAGAATTGTTTCTAGAAGGCACCGGCAGTTTGGTACTGGACCGCGTGAACAGAAAAGCCTATTGTGCCCTTTCGCCACGAGCTGATGAAGAACTGCTCATCGAGTTTTGTGAAGACTTTGAATACACTCCGGTTATTTTCACGGCTTATCAAACCGTAAAGGGAAAACGATTGCCCATATATCACACCAATGTGATGATGTGTGTGGCAAAATATTTTGCCGTTGTTTGCCTCGATTGCATTGACGACACCAAAGAGCGTAAGAATGTCCTGAACCACCTCAAAGAAGATAAAAAAGAAGTAATCTCCATCACAGAAGCGCAGGTGGAGCAATTTGCCGGGAATATGCTTGAGGTCACCAATGCCAAAGGAGCATCTATCACGGTGATGTCACAATCTGCTTATTCCAGCCTGACCCAACAACAAATAGCTGCTATTGAAAAATACAGCACTATTCTGAGCAGCGATATTACTACCATAGAAACACTGGG
>JBBDVI010000002.1:0-13794 GCA_040903465.1 Flavobacteriaceae bacterium | reverse complement strand
ACAGCCCTATACCGTGGCGCGTCAAACGGAATTGCTAGAAGTCAAAAAAGGGGATGTGGTTCTGGAAATAGGAACGGGTAGCGGTTATCAGGCTGCCGTGCTTCTTGAAATGGGCGCACAGGTCTACACCATTGAACGGCAGAAGGAACTGTTTAAAAGAACCAATTTGTTCCTTCCCAAAATAGGTTACCGGCCTAAAAAAATGATCTTTGGCGACGGTTACAAAGGCCTACCGGAATATGCTCCTTATGATGGAATTATAGTCACGGCCGGAGCCCCTTTTGTGCCAAAACCTTTGATGGAGCAACTCAAAGTGGGAGGGAAGCTGGTGATTCCGGTAGGTGAAAACGTGCAAGTGATGACGGTCTTCACAAGAAAATCTGAAAAAGAATTTGAGAAAAAAGAATACGGTGAGTTCAGGTTTGTGCCGTTACTGGAGAACAAGAATTAATTGCTAAGCGTTTTCAAAAAGGTACTACTCAATAATATTCAAAAACTTCAGCCCAAAAACAAAAGCGCCTTTGTCACCGCCTTCAAAGAAGGAGTGTACATAGTCAATGCGCAAAAACCGGAACTTACCAAAGCCAAAATTGTCAATACCCACCGACAGTTCAGAATAGGGCTTATTATCTTCAGTACTTAAAAAGTGCGCGCCGGCAACAAGGTTGTAGTTCAGTTTGTTGATAAGCGGCAATTTGCCCAGGATAAATCCTTTAAAGTCGTGCTCCAGGTGGCCTTCAAAATAACTGCCGTTGGTGCTTAAGGCATAATAGGGCAGCAGGTTGAAGACATTCATATAGTTAAAGGAAGTGCCTACTCGGGTCTGGTTCCCGTTGAAGTGTTTGTAATCTGCAAATGAGATATTATCGCCATTCAAAAAAGTACCGGCTTTGAGATTGTAATCAAGCATTCCTTTGTTTCCAAGCTGGATTCCCTGCCTGAGGGCTCCTTGCACGTGGTCAAAATTGTAGTCGCTGTCTGATGCCGCAAACCCTTTGGCATAGTTTACCGTCAAGGCCGGGTATTTTTCATTGCCCAAATTGTATTTTCCGTCAGGATATGTAAAGTACTTTTGACCAAAAGTGATATTAAAAACGGCGTCAGCTTTCCAGATTTCATGAGAAGCAATGGCTGCATTTTCAAAATCGTAGGGATCCAAAGGATTGTTTGAGGTATATGAAACATCGTCGTTTTTAATAAAAACATAATCACTTTGGTTAAAAAGAGGTTGCCTCTTTTCATAGCCCACACTGCTGTTGAACCTCAAGCCGTTGAATATTTCCTGTCCGTAGTGCACCTTTGCATAGGTCAGGTCATATGCTTTTAAATAATTGCGTTCAAAAAACAAGCTCGCAATACTGTTGATTAGGGGTGATATGGGTTCAGAACGATTAAACTGCTGCACCTTGTTCCCTCCTGAAACTGAAAGCGTAGCCCTGTTTGATCGGTTAAAACGCTTGGTGATGTAACCGCTTACGCGTAAGCGTTCATCTTCAAAGCCATAGTTGGCATCTGCATTGAAAATCAACATTCTGGTGCGGTTTTCATCATACCATTTTGAGAAGGAAAAGCCTGTCTTGAGGTTCCATCCCTGAAGGGTGTTGAAACTAGCATCTCCCAGGACACCCTTGTAACTAAGACGCCATTTTTCAAAAGAATTACTGAAGGAATAGCCCATGATGGGGTCTAATGGGCCGAATTTGTTGCTTTTGCGGTCAATGGAATCCAGATAGGTTTTTGATTTGCGCAATTCCTGTATGCTGTCTTTTTTAATATAGTCGGTAATTTCTTCGTCTGTGAGCGGTACCGGGCGGTTTCCTGTCCAGAAAACAGTGTCTTTTTTATTGGCTTCGGGTTCAAAGAAAAGTACTTCATTGGTAAATGCTTTTCCCTGAAACTGCGGGTTTAAATCATAATTGCTATAGACAGCGGTAAACCTACCATCTCCTTTAAAGCCCATGAACGCGAAACTAAAGTCAATGGTTTGTAATCTTTTTACCCAGGACTTTTCCTCATCATCATAACTAAAATTCTGTTTGAACACAAGGCTTTCCACAAAAGGCACCTGTATGGCTTTTCCGGTTGTTTTTAAATCCACTCCATACAATTGCCATGAATCCTCAACAATATAAACGGTACCGTCAAATACATTGTCATTGGGTCTTTTTGGGGTGACTTTTATCTTGTTGATAAGCTGGTTGTTCTCATAAAAAACACCTTCAAGTTTGTAAGTGTAATATCCAAAGGCATTTCCCGCAATGGGTGACACCAGTGGTGTGTTGATGTCAATGGTGTTTTCATAGAAAATAAAGTTAGCATCCCGGGCACTGTTAAAACTGAATCCGTTGTCGTTACCGCTCACTTTTGAGGCGATGATGCGCTCTTTAAAGTCATCAGGTTTTTGATAGGCAATTTCAGAGATGGTTTCGCTTAAGTAGATAATGCCGGTGCGTGTGGAATCCAGTGCGCCGTCAAAATCACCCACTTCCTGGCCCAATATTTTTTCAGGAGCATCTTTTACGCGCCAGATTCCGCGGGAGTAGAAATCTGCTGTATAGGCGCTTATTTTATCGAGGTTTTCCTTTCGGTTTGCGATGGCGTTTCTGATGATTTCATTTGCGGGGTTCTCCCCGGAAGTGACCACAACTTCATCAAGACTAAACGTTTCCTCCTCCAGACTGACATTGAGCAAGACTACATTTTTATCTAAAACAAGTTCTTTTTTGAGTGTTTTATATCCTAAAAACTGAAAGACGACAGTGGCTTCCTCAAGGTCTTTTATTTCGAGTTTATAGTTCCCATCCTCATTGGTGGTGGTGCCTGTGTATGAATCTTCAATATAAACATTTACAAAGGGAACGGGCTGCCCCTGCTTGTCTGTTACTTTACCTACGATTTGGGATTGCACCGTGAATGCCGCTAAAAATAATACAAGCGTAAGGAGGATTTTTTTCATTTACCGCTGGTTAAAGGATTTTTTAATACGACTTAGTTTCCTATTAGTTTCCCGTTCTTTTATGGAATCCCGTTTGTCAAACTCTTTCTTTCCTTTTGCAAGTGCTATAATTAGTTTGGCTAAGCCTTTATCATTTGTAATCAGGTTGAGGGGTATGATGGTGAGTCCCGAAGTGCGCACTTCCTTTTCAAGTTTTTTAAGCTCCCTTTTGTTGAGCAGCAGTTTGCGTTCACTTTTAGGGGCGTGGTTAAAATGTGTGGCGTGTGAATATTCTTCCACGGTCATGTTGATAACAAAAAGTTCGCCGTCCTGAAACTCGCAGAAGCTTTCAGCAATGGATGCTTTACCTTCGCGAATGGCTTTTATTTCAGTGCCTTTCAACACGATTCCTGCCGTGTATTTGTCTAATATTTCATAGGCAAAACGGGCTTTTCGGTTTTTTATATTGACGTTCTTCTGTAACTTCATAAGGTGCAAAAATAGCATATTTTTTGCGGATAGCTAAGATATTCCTTTTCTTACTTTTTTCACAGCTGTTTGTTCAGGAAGATGTATTTTTGTTACCAAATCATTACTATGAAAAGTATCGTTTTAGGGTTGGTTGTCATTTTGTTGATAGGTTGCAAACAGCAGGAAAAAGAGTTGACCGCACAACAAGTCGTTGACAAGGCCATTGAGGTTTCAGGAGGTGAGAAATACACTCATGCTGAGGTTGACTTTACTTTCAGAAACATTAAGTACAAGAGTTTGCGTCAAAACGGAAGGTACTCTCTTCAACGTCTGTTGCCGGACAGCTTAAACACTCTTGATATTATAACTAATGAAGGTTTTACAAGGCTTCAGAAAAGTGATAAGGTTGTGCTTGCAGATACCACGGCCGCAAAGTATGCCGAAAGTGTTAACTCTGTGCATTACTTTGTACAATTGCCTTTTGGTTTGAATGATGAGTCCGTTCAGAAAAAGCTTTTGGACGAAGTCAGCATCAAAGAAAAGGAGTATTACAAGATTGAGGTCACTTTTTCAGAAGAAGGCGGGGGCGTAGATTTTGAAGATGTTTTTTTATACTGGATTTCAAAAGAGGAATTTACCGTGGACTATCTGGCCTACAAATTTTTTACTGATGGAGGCGGTATCCGCTTTCGCGAAAGCTATAACCCGCGGGTGATAGAAGGCATCCGGTTTGTAGATTATATAAATTACAGGACAAAAACAGCCGATGCTGATTTTTATAATGTGGGCAAACTGTATGAAGCGGGCGAGCTCATTAAGCTTTCTTTGATTGAGAAAGAGGATATACGAGTGCGGTTGCTAAACTGAAAACAAGACTATTCCAGATTGAGCATTACAGATGTTTTATTTTTTCCCAGTACCGTAATAATATATAACCTTCCATCAACATCATCCGGAATGTCACTGTACTTTTCTTCATCTAGTAAATAATTTGCCAGCTTAGGGATGGTATTGCTGTGACCCACTACAAGGATGTTTTTGCCTTTGGTATCCTCTATAAAATTTGTTTCATAAACACCATGCGGGTCATAGCTTATGATTTCCAGCCCTTTTGATTCAGCGGTGGGAGTGGCTGTTTGTATAGTTCTTTTGAAGTCTGAAGAATAGACTGCGTCCAGCTTAATATCTGCAAAAATATCTGCCCATTTTTCTGCTCTTTCAAAACCGGCATCCTCTAAAGCCGGGTCTTGATCATCAGGATTGCTGCGGTCTTTTTCTGAATGGCGAATGAGGAAGTAGGTTGTTTTCTCGGTAGCTTCTTCTGTTTCTGGGTCTTCGGGCTTGTCTTGCTCTTTTTTTTGGTCGCAAGAAAGACATATCAAAAGCAAAAGGGTAATAAAAGGGAATTTCATAGTTCAGGTTTAAAACAATTCAAATATATTAAAAATGAAGGGATTGAAACCCTGACAATGTTTTTTTCGTAGGTATGGTATCGATAGGAATTTCATTGAATTAGCCTTTTTTGAAGACCGCTAAGATGGAAAATCGTCCCGAACCTCCTTTTTGTTTTAAGGAATCGTGAAGGACGATTTTTTTGATTAACAAAACATTAATTTATTTTAATACTTCTTTGGTAGAGTATCACGCTATTTCACAGTAAATTAGAGTATTATTAATTTTTAAAACTAACGATTATGAACGAGGATCAATTTAAAGGAAAATGGAAACAAGCAAAAGGACAAATGAAGCAGAAATATGCTAAACTTACAGATGATGACCTTCAATATGCTGAAGGGAAGTCTGATGAATTGCTTGGACGCTTACAGGAAAAAACCGGTAAGACCAAAGAAGAACTGAAAAAAGAAATAGATAGCTATTAATTTTTCAATAGACTATAGACTATTAGATACTAAGCCTTGTGAAAACAAGGCTTTTTTTATGACTTGTTATGCCAGTTCCAGTGCAATCTTTATCATTTCTTCAAATGTGGTTTCCCGTTCTTTTGAAGTTGTTTTTTCTCCTGTTACCAGCGAATCTGATATGGTGAGTATCGATAATGCATTGACTTTATGTTTAGCCGCCACGGTATAAAGTCCGGCAGTTTCCATTTCGACACAAAGCACCCCAAACTTTGACCATTTTCTATAGCTTTCAAATTCGTCTGCATAAAACTCATCACTGGTAAGGACATTTCCAGCTTTCACCGGAATGTTTTTTGCTTTGGCGATATCAACTGCTTTTTGAAACAATTCAAAAGTTGCCGTGGGTGCAAAATCGGCACCGCCAAAACGCAATTCGTTGACCCCCGAAGTTGATGAGGCTGCCATTGCCAAAACAATATCCCTTATTTTCACCTCTTTTTGATACGAGCCGGCGCTACCTACCCGTATAAGGTTTTTGACGCCATATTCTGTTATAAGCTCGTGGGCATAAATAGAGATGGAAGGCACGCCCATACCGGTTCCCATAGCTGAAACTCTTTTGCCCTTAAAAGTCCCGGTGTAGCCCAGCATACCGCGCACTTCGTTAAAACAAACCGGGTTCTCAAAAAAAGTTTCGGCTATCCATTTTGCCCGCAAAGGGTCGCCTGGGAGTAAAATGGTTTCGGCGATATCGCCTTTTTTGGCACTAATATGTATGCTCATCCTCCGGTGTTTTATCTGTTACTATTGCAATGCCTGAGGAAGTGCCAATGCGGTCAACCCCCAGTTTTAAATATTTTAAAGCTGTTTCTTTATCTTTTATGCCTCCTGACGCTTTTACTTTTGCGTTGTTTTCCACTACACATTTCATAAGGGTGACCGCTTCTTCACTGGCTCCACCGGTACCAAATCCTGTAGAGGTTTTGACAAAGTCTGCCCCAGAAAACAAGGCGAGCTCGCTGGCTTTGATAATTTCGGCTTTGTTGAGGTAGCAGGTTTCCAAGATAACTTTCAACACTTTATTGCCAATGGCTTTTTTTACCCCTTCGATGTCCTTCCATACGGCGTCAAAGTTTTCGCTTTTTAGTGCTCCGATGTTGATGACCATATCAATTTCATCTGCGCCGTCTGCTATGGCTTGTTTGGCTTCACATGCTTTTGCAGGGGTGCTCATTGCTCCTAAAGGGAAGCCCACCACGCTACAGACTTTTACATTGCTTTGTGCCAATTGAGCTTTCGCGAAAGCGACATAACCGCTGTTCACACAAACCGCATAAAAGTTGTGTTCTATGGCTTCCTTACAAAGCTGCTTAATATCACTCTGAGTAGCGGTTGCTTTTAGCAAGGTGTGGTCTATATATTGATGTAGGTTTTGCATATAAACAAAGGTACTCAATTTCTTTTTTTTTGTTTATGACAATTATCAATATGCTTTTGGTAGCATGTAGTTCAACTTACCCATTCTTTAATTTGTTAGTATGCTGTTTTCCGGATGATCATCCTAAAATAAAATGATAAAATTAGATTTTTTGATCAAAAAATGTATATTTGGTGTCTAATTAACCAAAAAACCTATTTTATGAAAAAAATGTATAGCTTATTGCTATTGGCCTTTTTGGGCTTGTTTACTATTTCGTGTGACAAAGATGATGATGGAGGGGACACCTCTGAAGAACTGGTTGGTCAACCCGGAAACCCCCGGTTTAACCTACAGTTTACCAATGAGGAGAATGTTGATCTAGATTTGTATGTACGAACCCCTAATGGAGCTGTGATTTATTATGGAAACCAAAATGCAGATGGCGGTAGCCTTGATGTTGACTGCCTGTGTGGTGTTTGTCCACAAGGCCCCAATGAAAATATTTATTGGGAAAACGGTACAGCACCTACGGGAGAATATGAATACTGGGTGGAATATTATGGAAGCTGTACAGGAGACAGTCCTTCTTCCAGTTTTACACTTCGTGTATTGCGCAACAGTACTGTGGAAGCCACACATACAGGGAGCCTGACTAGTGGTCAAACCCAAACATGGTCACACACTCAAAATTAATCATACTTTTTTTTGTATAGTTTCAAACGCATCCTTTTTAAGGATGCGTTCTTGTTTAGTTTTATTACACCACAGGCTTTTCACTCGCCTGATTTCTAAACACCAGTTTGTCATCAAAAGCATCGAGTAAAATGATGCTGTCTGTGGTAACGCTGCCGGCGAGAATTTCCTTGGAGAGTTCGTTAAGCACTTCCCTTTGGATCACCCGTTTTACCGGTCTTGCTCCATATTGCGGGTCATAACCACGTTCTGCCAGATAGCTGATGGCTTCTTCAGTGGCATCGAGCGTGATGTTTTGTTTTGACAGCATTTTGCTCAATCCTTTTAACTGTAAACCTACAATCTCTTTGATGTTGGCTTTGTCAAGTGGCGTAAACATTACAATATCGTCAATACGGTTCAGGAATTCGGGTCGCACGCTTTGTTTCAACAGTGCCAGCACTTCCACTTTGGCTCCTTCCATAGCGGCATCAATATCCTTGACCGTATCAAACTTCTGCTGGATGATATGGCTTCCCATATTGGAGGTCATCACGATGATGGTGTTTTTAAAATCGGCTACTCGGCCTTTGTTGTCTGTTAAACGGCCTTCGTCCAGTACCTGCAATAAGACATTAAACGTGTCAGGATGTGCTTTTTCAATTTCATCCAGCAACACGACAGAGTAGGGGCGACGTCTCACCGCTTCGGTCAATTGACCGCCTTCATCATAGCCCACATATCCCGGAGGTGCTCCCACCAGTCGGCTCACGCTGTGGCGTTCCTGATATTCGCTCATATCAATGCGCGTCATCGCGTTTTCATCGTCAAAGAGGTATTCTGCCAGGGCTTTTGCTAATTCGGTTTTACCCACACCCGTGGTTCCCAGAAAGAGGAAGGAACCAAGCGGTTTTTTAGGATCCTGCAAGCCGGCGCGACTTCTTCTTATGGCATCACTCACGGCAACGATGGCCTCCTGTTGTCCCACCACACGCTTGTGCAGGTGGTCTTCAAGTTTGAGGAGTTTCTCGCGGTCGCTTTGCAACATTTTGGTCACCGGGATTCCGGTCCATTTGGCAACGACTTCGGCGATGTCTTCGTTGGTGACTTCTTCTTTGATCATCGAACTTTCCTGTTGTGCCACTAGTTTTTGTTGCTTTTCCAGCTTCTCCTGTGCATCTTTTATTTTTCCGTAACGCAATTCGGCTACTTTACCATAATCACCTTCTCGCTCGGCGCGTTCTGCCTCGAGTTTGAATTCCTCAATTTCGGTCTTGATGCTTTGGATGCTTTCCACCAACTCCTTTTCACTTTTCCATTTCGCGTTCAGCTCATTGCGTTCTTCTTTGAGATTACCGATTTCTGAACGCAGAGATTTTAATTTGGTTTCATCCTTCTCCCGTTTGATGGCTTCAATCTCAATTTCCAGTTGCATGATTTTTCTGTCCAAAACATCCAGTTCTTCGGGTTTTGAGTTGATTTCCATGCGCAGTTTTGAAGCGGCCTCATCCATTAAATCAATGGCTTTATCGGGTAAGAAACGGTTGGTGATGTAACGTTGCGAAAGTTCCACTGCAGCGATAATCGCATCGTCTTTAATGCGCACCTTGTGGTGGGTTTCATATTTTTCCTTGATACCGCGCAGGATGGAAATGGCACTTTCAGTATCGGGTTCATCAACGACTACCTTTTGAAAACGTCGTTCTAACGCTTTATCTTTTTCGAAATACTTTTGATATTCATCCAGCGTAGTGGCACCGATAGCTCGCAGTTCGCCACGGGCAAGTGCGGGCTTTAAGATATTGGCCGCATCCATCGCGCCTTCACCACCGCCGGCACCCACGAGGGTGTGGATTTCGTCTATAAAGAGCACAATGTTTCCGTCGCTGCCAGTGACTTCTTTGATGACCGCTTTGAGTCGCTCTTCAAATTCACCTTTGTATTTGGCGCCGGCGATGAGGGCACCCATATCGAGGGAGTAGATTTCTTTGGTTTTAAGGTTTTCGGGCACGTCGCCGTCCACGATTCTGTGGGCGAGTCCTTCTGCAATAGCGGTTTTACCGGTTCCGGGTTCACCCACGAGCATAGGGTTGTTTTTGGTCCTTCGGGTTAAAATCTGAAGGATGCGGCGTATTTCCTCATCACGGCCAATAACGGGATCGAGCTTGTTGTTGCGCGCCATCTGGTTGAGGTTTTTGGCATATTTGTTCAGGGCATTGTAAGTTTCCTCTGCGCTTTGTGAGGTCACGCGATCGCCTTTGCGGAGTTCGTCAATGGCAGTATCTAAGCCTTTTTGGGTTACACCCTGATCTTTTAAAACCTGCGCCACTTTCCCGCCCGATTTGAAAAGGGCAAGCAGTAAATGCTCAATAGACACAAACTCATCTTTGCGTTTTTCAGCGATGATGCTTGCGTCGTTCAATACGGTTTGCGCGGTGCGGGACAACATAAGCTGTCCGCCACTCACTTTGGGAAATCCTTTTACAGAAGCATCGAGCACCTGTTTTAGGGTTTGCACATTGACGTTGAGTTTCTTTAGCAAAAAGGGAATGACGTTTTCATCCACTTCAAGCATGGCCTTGAGAATGTGCTCCGGTTCAATTTGCTGGTGTTCCAGGCTTTGTGCCAGTTGCTGTGCCTGTTGCACAGCTTCCTGTGATTTGATGGTAAATTTGTTGAAATTCATATTTTCCATACCCGCGTAGGCGGGTACCTCGTCGTTTAAATGTTCTAATTTTTTTTAATTCTATGATTTAAGTCTAACGTCCATCGGCCGCCAAAGGCTTGCCGACGGCGATGCTCAAATCTAATGTCTTACATCTCATTCTTCAAATCCCACACCATTTTTAATTTACGACAAAATGTCTTGAAAACAAGGTGTTGAGGGTGACTTTTTGGCTGGAAATGTATTTGTTTGTTGCGTATAGTATTTTTAGAAGTCTAGATTACTATTCAAAGTTTAAAGTCAGTAGAGTCAAAAATATGATTGTATATAATAAGAAATGATGAAATAAAATTTTCCCAACCACCTCCTAATATTAACTTGGTCAGTTTAAAACCATTTTATATCCATGTAGGATTGCATGAAATTTAAGTCAAATTCTTCTTATCTTTGGAAATAGATTCTAAATAAAATCAATGAGCTTTCTAAACAAAATATTTTCGTCAGATAAAACGCCGCAGGAGCCTAAAAAGGAAATCCCGTGGAAACCACTTACATCTGTTTCTGAAGTGGATGAAATTGTTAAAACCTCCAAAACCAAACCGGTTGCCATTTTCAAACACTCCACTAGTTGCGGTATCAGCCGGATGGTGTTGAAGCAGTTTGAGCGGGATTATGATATAGAAGAAGGAACGATGGGGTTGTACTATCTGGATTTGCTTTCTTACAGGAATGTTTCTAATGAAGTTGCTGCCCGGTTTCAGGTGATGCACCAGTCACCGCAGCTTTTAGTGATCAAGAATGGGGCAGCTGTTTATAATGCTTCCCACCACAGTATACAAGCGGCGGAATTAGAAAAACTATAAGAGTTTATTTGTATTTTTTATATTCTACGGTAACCTTTCCCCACTTTTATTATGATTTAAATCCTTTTGTGGAAAAACAAAATGGGTTATATTTGAGTGATGTCATAATTTCACTGCTATGGAAAAAAAAAACAGGATTATAGCACTAGTTGATTTCTCAAATGATACGTCAGCACTTATCAGGTTTTCGTCGGTGTTTTCAGAATTAATTGCGGGAAAAGTACTCTTCATCCATCAGATACCCGGTATGTCACCGGCTTTGTCTGATAATGCCAGCAAAAATAAAATCATCGACTTTGAGGTTAATGAAGCTTTAAGTAATTTAAAAGTTCTTACCCGCGAGCATTTCCAAAAAGAGGCTCAGCACTCAGTTATCCATAATAGCCTTCTTTCAGAACTGGAACTACTTAAAAATAATGAATATTTTGATTGGGTGTTGGTTGGGTTAAAAAAACCCAATGCCTTAAAGAAGTTTTTGATGGGTAGTACCACTATAAAACTAGTCGACTATTCTGAAGTGATGACAGTAGCAATACCTTTTAATGATGCTGTTTTTCTTCCGGAAAGGCTTGTTGTTGCTGTAAGCGAAAAATATCCCCTAAACAATGTCCAGTTTTCAGTGCTTATAAAAAACCTATCAGGCCGGATAAAAGAAGAGCATTTTATTACAATACTAACTGAAAATGACAATAAAGACAACGCGACCCAATACTTAAACAAAGTAAGTGAACAATATAAGGGGCCCAACAATACAATAACTTGTTTTAAAGGTGACAATCTTTATGAGGATTTAAAAAATTATGTAGATGGTAAAAGCGGTTCTTTTTTGGTCGTGCAACAAGGATCGCGCTCTTTGACTGATAAAGTATTTAGAAAATTTTTGATCAATGACCTGGTTTATAATGGTTCAAATCCTATTATAATTTTATCTAAATGAATTACTGGCAAACTTTAATAACTGAAAACCCCTTTTATGAATTTGCTGTAATACTTGCCCTTGCAGCCATATTGGGTGGTATAGGACAAATATTAAGGCAACCCCTCATTGTGATGTTTATCGCTTTAGGGATTCTTGTAGGTCCTGCTTTTTTTGATATCGTGAGGTCTAAAGACAACATTCATCTTTTAGCTGAAATCGGTATTGCGATTTTACTGTTTATTGTGGGTTTAAAACTCGATTTGCGCATTATTAAATCAGTAGGTAAAATTGCGTTACTAACTGGTTTGGGACAGGTTTTGTTTACCTCGTTGTTTGGATATTTTATTGGTTTGGCCCTGGGCTTTACCTCCCTGCATAGTTTTTATATTGCTGTGGCTTTGACATTTTCAAGCACCATCATTATCGTCAAACTGTTATCTGATAAAAAGGAAATAGATTCCCTCCACGGCCAGATAGCCATTGGGTTTCTTATTGTGCAGGATATCGTGGTGATTCTGGTGATGATCATTTTATCTGCGATGAGGCAGGGCGGGGATACCTCACTTACCTACGATATTATTTCCACTTTGATATCGGGGGTAGTCTTACTTATTTTCACCCTGCTTGCAATGCGCTGGATAATTCCCAAATTGAGTTCATTTCTCGCAAAGTCACAGGAATTACTTGTTTTGTTTGCTATTGCCTGGGCTGTATCCCTGGCCACTGCAGGTGAACTGATGGGATTTAGTGGTGAAGTGGGTGCTTTTCTTGCAGGAATTAGCTTGGCGTCTTCAGATTTTAAAGACGTGATCAGCAGTCGTCTGATAAGCTTACGAGACTTTTTGTTGTTGTTCTTTTTTGTCAACCTGGGGGCCAATCTTGATCTTTCGGTTATTGGGAGCCAAATTACACCGGCGTTGATTTTTTCAGCTTTCGTGTTGATAGGTAACCCCATTATTGTTTTGATTATTATGGGAGCTATGGGCTATAGAAAACGAACGTCTTTTTTGGCAGGACTTACCGTGGCGCAAATAAGCGAGTTTTCATTAATTTTTGCCGGACTCGGTCTTGCAGTGGGGCATATTACAGATGAGGTAGTGGGCCTGATAACATTAGTGGGCTTGATTACCATCGCTTTATCGACCTATCTTATTTTGTACTCACATCAGATATATGTAGTTATTTCCCCGGTGCTGACTATTTTTCAAAGAAAGAACCCGTTCAGGGAAAACAATATTCATAATGAGGAATCAAAAAAATATCAAGTAATCATTGTGGGTTTGGGACGGTTTGGAAACCGGCTTTCTGAGATGCTTGATGAGCACCCTGAGATAAACTATCTGGGAGTTGATTTTGACCCAAGTATAATTAAACAATGGCAGCAAAAAGGCAAAAGTATAATATATGGGGATATGGAAGATCCTGAAATATTAGAGCAAGTGCCTTTTAAAGAAAGCAAATTCATTGTCAGTACCGTTCCTGACTTTCATCACTCAAAACAACTACTCAAAGCACTTAAAAATGAAAACTATCAAGGGAAAGTTTTTTTAACAGCCTTGACTGAAAAAGATTATGATCAACTAGTTACTTGCGGGGCTGAGGAAGTGCTTAAACCCCATCAAATGGCCGCATCCAATTTTTACAACACCTATTTAAAGAAACAGTTTTAATGCACAATAATAGAGAAGACCCGCAAAACCTGTATTTTGCGGGTCTATGTCCTAAATTTTTTATCTAAAAGTATTTTGCTTTAAAATCGCACCCAGCCTGTTCTTGATGTCTTCTGAGGCATCAATTAACATTTGTTCGTTGGTGGGAAAAGGAACGAAGCGGTTTCGAAGCAAGCGTTTGTCTTCGTTGGTCAAAACCCGTTCATCTCCCTCAAAAGTCGCAAATACATTTTCAAATACAAACTCTGTTTGCAAGGGGTGGGTATCCATCAATTGTTGACTTGGGACATCAAAATACTCTACTTTTCCGTTAACGG
>JBBDVI010000001.1:0-13981 GCA_040903465.1 Flavobacteriaceae bacterium | reverse complement strand
TTATGGCGGAGGTGGTTGCTGGGATGCCGAGACCTGCAATCCCGACAGCAAAACATACATCTATGCCTCGACGATTGAGCCGAACCGGCACCCGGACCAACTGAACGGAATTTTTGACCTGGATCATCCGGAAAACCCGGTCGCAGGCTATTCGATGGTGGCGATACCGGTGTGCACAGGAGATGCATACCTTGGTGATAGGGATGCCACATACACACTGGAAACCGAGTCCGGCGACAAGCAGACGTTCACAATCCACCACCGTGGCCAGACGAATACCATGGCAGTCATGGACTGGATCTTGGATAATTTTGAATCACCGCGCGAGATTTTTGTCACCGGTTCCAGCGCGGGCGGGGTGGGAACGCCTTTCTATGCCAACTTTCTTGCGCGGCACTATCCATCGGCCCGTGTGGTAGGTCTCGGGGATGACGCTGGCAGCTGGGGAATAACCGGGACCGGTGGTGCAGATCCCGGTCAATGGGGCATCCCAGACGTGCTGCAACCCCACCCCGGATGGGAGAAGTTCGATGATTCACTAAGAGTGGAGCATCTCTATATGACTGCCGCACGCAACACCCCGAATCTGCGACTTTACCAATTTGATCACGCGCACGACGAGAAACAGGGTTTTTACCTGAAGCTTACCGGCGCAGAGGACACTGACGTGCTCCGGTACCTTCGCGCCAATCGACAGAGCATTCGGGAGCAGGTACCGGAGTTCCGATCCTTTATAGTAGGTGGGTTTGCACACACGGTGCTACTCGACAAACGCTTTTATAACTATCAGACGGATGGTCACCGTCTCAGCGACTGGGTAGCTGCGATCGTCGCGGGCGAGCCGGTAACCTCTGTAGATTGCGGCGATGACTGCCTTAGGCCTGGGCTGGTTTACAACGAGGAGGATTTGCAGATTGTAGAGCGCGTCATCGAGTTGCTCTCAGCGCCCGATGTCTGGAATCAAGAGGATAAGGGTGGTAACTGCCCCAAAAAGGCCAAGCGCTATAGTCTTAGGTGTGCGACGGTACAGGCAGTTCGCGACGTAACCGGACAAACTCCCGGTGGGCTAAGGAACCTCCCATCTGCTGCCTGGGACGTAATTTACACCGCCACGGACCGGCTGGAGCATCGAGGCCGTGGTGACGTGGTCCGATGGTTCAACAATCATGAGGACACAAAAGTGGAAGATGTCATTGCGCTGCTTGAGGAGGTCAGGGACCGAATCCGCAAAAACCTGTCCAATCGGTAAACGACAGAAGATTCATGCGGTAGTTACAAACGGGAATACTTTGACTGACTGGCACTAGCTAATCTATTAACTTTCAGTATACTTTGTACTTAATACTACTTTTCAAACACAAAAAACCGATTTGTCAACTCTGTAAGTTTATAGTCAAATAGCCGGGCGATATATTCCAGAGTTTCCTTGCGGTAGATAAACACATGGGTTTCGTCTTTTCTGTACGACCAGGTCTTAAAGTCGATGCCGTCATTATAGAGCAGGGTCATGCCCACAAACGTGCCACCGGGCAGTAGCATGCGGTCCAGCTTTGTAAACTCGTCCCGCGGGTGAAAAAAGTGTTCCACCACTTCACAGCAGGCAATATAATGGTAGTTAAGGTCCAACAGCGCATAGTCAGGACTGAAAAACGGGTCGTATTGCTTGATGGTATACCCTTTGTCCAGCAGCATTTTTGAAATCACCGGTCCCGTGCCTGAACCAAAATCAAGGCCAAGGTCTTCCCGGTTAAAATGCTCCAGAATATATTGCCAAATGGGTGCAGTAAACTTTTGATAGCGTGGGTCGTTCACATCGTTGTTGTGCGACTCATAGCGTTTTTGTTCTTCTTCGGGCGTGGGAAGCAGCGAAGGGTTTTTCACCAGTGCCCTGCAACCGCTACAGTCAAAATAATCAGTGTCAATCAAGGTTTTGAGCGGGCTGTGGCACAAAGGGCAGTTCATGGATCATGCTGTTTTGAAATGTAAAGATACATTTTTACGGGAAGTGGAGGCAGTTAGCTATCAGCTTTTAGCCGTTAGCAAAAATAACTTTGAACCTTAAACTTTAAACCTTGAATCCTCTTTGTAATTTGCACTCCGAAGTATGTCACTTCGGAGCAACACGTTTTATTAATCGTCCAAAACGTCCTCAGCATCTCCTGATGCTGTTCCTGCTTTTAAATACAAACATTACCCTTTGGAATTTGTATTCCTAACCGAACCTGCCAAAGGAGAAAGTTGGGTACTTGTATTTTAACCCTAATCCCCCTCAGCGACTACAAAAAACCCGTCATCCCCCTGTGCTTGGTAGAGGGGCATATAGATATAGGCATCCCATTGGCTGTATACTTCCTTGCCGTTGTGTACTGCCAGTAACTGGTCTTGTTTAATCTTTTGAAAGTTTTCAAACCCGGGTTGCATAGTGAAAGTATCGCCTTTTTCCAGTTCGTGACGGTATTCAATCTCAAAAGTCTTGCGGGGTGGTTTGAGATTTTCAGTAAGTTTATCAATACACTCGGGATAGCTCACAATGTGGTGCATATCAAGGGAGCAGGCCTCCTGTATGGCCAACCAAATCATGCCTTCCTGATTGCAGACAGCGGTTTCGCTTTCATGCTGCCCGGCCTCCAGAACAAACCCCGTGATCCCGATGCGGCTCAAATAATGGTCAATACAGCCATATACCAGATCGCTGAACCCACGCACGATGTGAATGGGAAAGTAATGTGCCCAGGTATCATTATCACCCACTTCCTGCACTGAAATGAAGGGAAGGGTAGCTGCAGAAGTGGTATGGCAATCCATAAAATAGCGCCGGGTATAATCGGTTTCCGGAAAGCTTTTCAGCACTTCTATAATTTCGTGCATTTCCTTTTGCTCATGGGTTTCTTTCAGGTTGTTTCTGATGTTTTCTTCGGTCCACGCACGGTTGAGGTCTTCGTCTATATAGCGCACACCTTTTTCCAAAGCTTTGCGGTTGCCGGTTACCCCCACTACAGTACCTGCGATGTCGGGCTTGGCGAGCTGCAGTTCGTCAAAAACCTTCTGAAGGGCATACACACCGCTGGGTTCATTGCCGTGCACGCCGGCAGTGATAAACAAGAGCGGGCCTTTGTGGGTACCCGAATAGGTTCCGATAATGCGAGGGAATGTGTTTTCTTTTGTATGTTCCATAATGGTAAGCTTTTTTTATTCCATTGTAGCCAATACTTTGTTGGGGAATTGCCCCGGGAATTTTTCTTTGTAATACAGCTTGCGCTCAATGGCTTTGATGATGGTTTCTGAAAAATCGGGCAAGCCAATATCACTAAAGCGTTCCAGACCGCCGGGGCTGAGCACATTGATTTCAATAAGCTTGTCTTTTACCACATCCAGTCCTACGAGAAACAATCCGTCGCGGATGAGCTTAGGGGCAGTGAGGTCTACGATTTTTTGCATCGCCTTGGTGAGTTTGCTGCTGTCTGCCGTGGCACCCAGTGTAAAATTACTGCGAAACTCGCCTTCACCACTCACCCGTCTGATGATGGCCTGTTTGCCTTTTTCTTCTAGGACTTTTCCGTTCATTAAAAGGATGCGCACATCTCCGTCCTTCACTGCCGGGAGGTATTCCTGCGCAATGATATAGCCCTGCTGGGTTAGGTTCTGTATAATCTGATTGACATTCTTTTCGTTTTTGTCTATAAGATAGACATCCCTTCCGCCGGAGCCTTCCAGGGGTTTTAAAACCATTCTTTTGTTTTGCTTTTCCCAAAACTCAAGGATGTCTTCTTTTTTTCGGGTAATTATGGAATCGGGTTTGATTTCCGAGGGAAGTTCTTCAAAATAAAGCTTGTCGATAAAGGCATAGGAAAGGGCAAAGGCATCGTTCAACACCAGCACGCCATCCTGCTGAATCATCCTGCCAAAGGCAACCCCGGCGTGTTCTGCCCACTGTCGGGCGGATTCCTCTTCGGTAGGGTTGTTCCTGATAAACAAAACATCCAGTGTTGTAGCGAGGGTTTCTTTTGGCTTAAAATCACCGGCTTGCAGGCGTTCCAGGAAATGTGTCGCCGACTCAAATTTTGCTGTTTTAGAGATGCGGATGCAGTGCATGCTCAAAGGTTTATCGTGTCTGAATAAAAAATCCCCCACGCCCATTACCATTACATCATGGCCTAGGTCGTGTGCTTTTTTCATCATAATTACTGATGAGCCACTTTTTTCGGTAGCGATATCATTTAATACAAAACATATTTTCATAGTGCAGCGAATTGTGAAAGGGGCATGCCCTCCCTGATTTTTCTTAGTTTATCTTCATAGTCTTCAGATTCCATATAGCGCGGTTTTAAGGCAGCGGGTTTGAGAATCTCGCGTTCGGTCAGGTCTTTGATAACGTTGAGGTGTTTTAGGGCAAACTTTCCGATAAGCAGGGAGGCAGGATCGCCCTCATCTTTGATAAAGGCGGTAAGCTCCAGAAGGCCTTTTAAATAGATGATATCTTTTAAAAAACCACCACCCTGAAGGATCCTGCAGGTGATGTTAAACGCGCGTTCCTTTGAAAAGCTGTGTTCATCATACAGCAACTTAAAAATACTGTGAAAGTCCTTTCCTTCAAGAAGTGCCGCTCCCGCAATCACACGCCCGGCGAGCAGTCGCAAACGGTTTACGGTCAAGCCACCGGCAAAATATTCTGCCAGTACGGCAATCCCTTCCTGCAAGGGGTCATAATGCGCCAGGCCCGAGCACAATTGGGTGAGGGGTTGCTTGCTTCCATTGTAGTAAGTAAGTACATGGGTGCCTACCTCGTGTTGAATCAGCGCTTCGGCTTCACGACGGTTCATGGTATAGTCGGCGGGAATATAGAGTTCACCGCGCGAAACCATAATCACATTCACGTCTTCCCGGATGTGTACCTTGCTTTTAAATTCAGGGTCTTGGGTGCGGAAGTATTCAAATTCCTTGCGGGCCATCGCACTGAATTCCTTTGCGTCAATCTGTTCTTCTGCCGGAACGACAGTTTCTTCGGGCAAATCATGCAATAACTTCAGTGCCTCTTTTTTCAGGTCCTGTTCTACCACATAATAGAGGCGGATGCTGTTGTAAAAGAAGTTTTTGTTGCCGCGCTCATTGAGCATCGTGATTTGTTGGTCGAGCTCTTCCCTTTTTTCCTTAAAGATGAAGGACAGGGCGGGATCGTCTATCTCGTCGATGCGCAGGTTAAAAAGTTTGCGCTTGAGAAGGTCGGGGTCAATGGTAAGCAGGCGGTATTGATAGTCGTGCAGCTCTTTAAAATTACTTTCAAAATAGGTCTCGCGTATCTCGTGCATATTCACCGGCGATACCAGCAAAAGGAACTGATAGCTGGATTCAATTTCAGTGAGTTGCTTGTCAATTTTAAAGACTTCGTCGTGAATTTTGCGCTTTCCTAGGGCAAAATAGTTGCTGATGTCTGAGGAGGTTTGTACCCGCAGGTAATCAAAAATGGTTTTTTGTACGGCTTTTACAAACAAATCCCGGAATTGCCTGAAAAATACCGGAAACACTATTCCGTTGCTGTCGCGGTAGACGGGGGGTACTTCCATGGTAATCCACACAGCACCCTGCATTTTAGCTTCTTCAATATCGATAAGGGGTACTGTGCCTTCTTCTTGACGGCTTTTGGTCCTTTTAATTTCAGCTTTCAAAGGCAGGTTATAAAGATGGGGAGGAATCTCCTCCAGTTCTCCTTTTAGTACATCCAGTGTGGTGGGCAGTTTATGGGCGGGCCCTTTGATGATAAAAGTGTTGCTTGTTTCGGGACCACTGTATATTTCAAAGAGGAGATAGGTATTGTATTTTTTGGAAAAATAGCCGGTAAGTTTATAAATCAACTCCTGATAAAATTCAAATTGTTGGGTCCCGATAATCAGATAAGAGCCGATGCTTTTTGCTAGCCTTTTGGTGCCGCGGTCTGTCCCAAGTTCCTTTTTTCGGTACAGGAGTAAAAAAGGGAGTTTTTCATCTAAATGCAAAAAACCATCACCGGGAAGCTCTGTTTCGACACGGCTTTCTTCTACAAGGGTCTCCATAATAAAATGGATACTCGAGGTAGTAAGTGTGGTTGTCTTGGCCATAGTTTTTGAATGTTTTTTAAAAAAGTATCAGGCACAGTATTCCTGACAGGTATTATAAACAAGTAAGCTATAAAAAATTATCTCTTTTTTCCTAAAAAAAATCTTAATTAGGTTTTCTTTGGCATTTGCCCAAAAACCAGAAAAGGCATCCTTTTTATAAAAAGACACCTTAAACAGGGAATGGGTTTTTAAGAAGATTACTTTTTATAGGCTTCCCGGTATGGACTCCAGATTTCATAAATTGGGTCGCCCTTGGAGCTTTTACCTTTGTGGTGCCACTTTCCGTCCTTGATTTCATAGTGAAACTGAAGGCTGGCGCCCACACGGCTGTCATCTCGTGAAAAGAACCTGATGTTTTCTGTATACATGCCATTAGCAGCCACATAAGTCCCGCCGCCGGTGCCGTTAAACTCTTTAGTAGCCGAATTAAAGGCAATCCACTGGAAGCGTCCGCCACTCAGTATTTTAACCGTTCTGCGGTCGCCGGGGGTCATGGTATTCATGGTGCCGTCACGTTCCCTGCCGGTAATGACCCAGGCGCGGGTGAGGAGGTCTCGGTGCACCGGCAATTTTTGCCAGTTTTGGCTGCTACTGCCTGATGTGAGCTCCATCTGGTCGTCGTCGAGCTTGATGGTAAACGCCATTTTACTTCCAATGCGCTGCGGACTCTTGCTGTTGAAATCCTGGGTTTCATAATAGGTCTTTCCCTTTAGCTCATACTCACCTCCGGCGGCATACAAGAACTTGTCTGTGCCCGCTTCTTTGGCACCCAGAGCAAAATAGCCGTCCTGATAAATGGCAATAACTTCTTTATTTGTAACCAATTCACCGTTTTCGTGGGTGAGTTGCCAGGCGCCTTCAAGATTTTGCGCGAAAAGAGTGAATGTAAAAAGGAGTGTAAAAAGAATAGTAATGTATTTCATCGTTGGTAAAGAGTTGATTCCCAACTAAGATACTGATTTTCTATCGGAAGCTAAAAAGATTAACGGGATTTTAAAATAAATGCAGTAAAATTTAAGCTCATATACGCAAGGGTAGCTTTCCTGAATGCCCTCTTGCTCTCATTTAGTTTAAAAAAGAGGAAGCTTGCTTAGTGTGTGTTATACACAGTCTGTGCATCGCCCGGGTACACGCCACATAGAGCATTTGGCGGTCTGCGGGGGTGTGGTAGTTTTTTTTGGAAACAAACGGCACAACCACCTGGTCAAATTCCAGTCCTTTGGCGAGATGGGCGGTGGTGATGACAATGCCGCTGCCAAAAGCAACACTCCTGGCATCGAGCAATTGAACGCTATGGGTTTCAGAAAGGGCCTCATAGAGTTTTTGTGCCTCCGGTTGGGTTTTGCAGATAATGCCCATCGATTCATAGGGCAGCGCTTTAAATTCGGTTAGCAGGTTTTGTAGGGTTTTCAATTCGTCCTGTTCGGTTTTACAGGCGATGACTTTGGGGGTTTCGCCGTGACGTTCCAGAGGTTCTACATCAATGTTTTGCCCTACTTTTTTTGAAAAGGTGGTGATTTCATAGGTAGAACGGTAGCTTTTGAGCATCGTCATCAAAGTGGCATCGGGAAAAATATCCTGTATCATTTCCGGTGTGGAGGCACTAAACGGGTTGACAGACTGATTGGTGTCGCCCAGTATCGTTTTTTTACAGGGAAACAGGCGTTGCAACACCTTGTACTGTACCGCCGAATAATCCTGCATCTCATCAACCACCAGGTGTTTGACCTCACTAAAAACAGGCAGTCCTTCCAGTTTCATCTTCAGATACAACAAGGGATAGACATCGCTGTACTCATAGGTGGAACCTTTTCGGGTTTTGAGGAATTCGGGTTTTTCTATCCAGTCATAAAAGCCTTTGTAAAGCTTGCGCAAATTAGACGCCGGAAACATCGCGCGTATGGTGCTGTGCAGCTCAGTGCGTTCTTTGCCTTTCACTTCATAATTGTAATACATCCACACATTGTTTACAATTTCGCGCACCACTTCGTTAAACCGTTTCAATAAAGGCAAGCGGCTGTATTGTTTGAATTTTTCTTCAATAAACCAGGCGGGCACGGGTTTTTTGTTTACAAAAATATCGGTGGGTTGAAAGCCGGTGTTTTCCAAATACAGCACATAGTCATCCATTTTTTTAAGCAAACCGGAATCCGCTTTGAATCGGATGCGTTCAATAAAATCAGGTTTGTTTTTTTCAAGCAATTCAGCCACTTGCTCATAAAACGACCGGAAGTTGATGGTGTAATCAAACAGCTGTTGAGCCAGTTCTTCCAGAGAGGTTTCCTGAACGGTTTCTTCACCCAGTTCGGGCAATACATTGGAAATATAGTTGGCAAATACTTTGTTGGGCGAGACAATCAGGATGTCTTTGGAGGAAATGCTGTCTTTAAATTTGTACAGCAAAAAGGCGATGCGGTGCAGGGCAATGGAGGTTTTTCCACTTCCTGCCACTCCCTGAATAATCAAATGATGGGCATCGGCATTTCTGATAATGGCGTTTTGTTCACGCTGTATGGTCGCCACGATGTTTTTCATCTTGCCCGAAGTGGCGCGGTTGAGTTCTTTTTGCAACACCTCATCCTGTATGGTGACGTCGCTGTCCAGCATATACTCCATCTTCCCCTGACGGATGCGAAATTGCCGTTTGAGCAAAATATCTCCTTTCACTTCCTCATCAATCGTTTCATAAGAAGCATCTCCCAGTTCATAGTCGTAAAACATACTCGATATGGGTGCTCTCCAGTCATACACCAGATTTTGGAGTGATTTTTCATCCTGAAAATTATGAACACCCACATAGATGGGTTTGGGTTGTTTGTTTCCGTTTTCACGAAAGTCAATCCGACCAAAATAAGGCACATTCCTCAACCGAAGCAAGCGTTTTTTCTTATCAACCGAATGTTCCCCCTGCAAGCCCACATTGCTGATGGCTTCGCGCACGGCATTTTTCTCCAGGTGATCCATATCGCGTTTGTGCTCTTCCATATGGACATTCATCTCCCGCACTTCGTCAGATTGTTTTTGGATGCGATTGTTGATGGCACTGATGGCCTTTTCAACCTTTATGAGTAGGTCTTGAAGATATTTTTTTTCTTTTTTTTCTTCGTTCATTAAACTGCTGAAATTAAGAAGAACCACACAGTGGGGTTCCGGTGGGCAAATATAGGAAGAACTCCAAAAAGGCTCAATCATTTTACAAAGAACCTGTGGCACAAAAATACTTCGTACTTCTAACCTCGTACTTCTAACTTAATTTTTGACTCCAAACTTCTTCAAAATATCTTCCATTAAACACCATTTGGTGATGGATGATTGTAAAAGGTTGACACCCACAAAGGCGGTAAACCAAAGCCAGTTGATGTTGACATACACCGCCAGCAAAAGGCTGATGATGATAAATGTTCCGGCTACGGCTCTAATAATTCTGTTTAACATAGTTAATTATTTTAAAGGTTACTGTTTTATTGATAATCTGATTTGACAAAAAGTTTTACCACTGACCTGCCTACCGCAGGGCTACACAGAGGTTTCACAGAGAGTTTTACATTTAACCTTGGCGTCTTAGCGACTTTGCGAGAGTTTAGTGTGTTGCTCGCAAACCTGCCTACCGGCAGGCAGGGGCGCAGAGTCGCAAATTAGTGTTCTAAGTCAACTTCTAACTTTGTACTTCTACCCTCTACCTTCAAATAAACCTTTCAATCGGTAGCACGACCACCCGCACCGGATTGTTGGTTTCCAGGTTTTGGTTGTATTCGGTGACGAGAGTGAAAAACGCGTCAATGTTAGCTTCTTCCGTAAAGGAAAACACCATCAGTGATTCACTGCCGCCTTTCTCTCCCGGGAACCAGCTTTGTGTGGCTATGACTGAGTTATTGCCATTTTTGTAGCCGTCTATTTCTGAGGTACTAAAGGCCTCGATTCCGGCTTTTTTGAACAGTTTGAGAACGTCTTTCTGAAATTCTTCTACTGCGGTTACGATTAATAGTTTCATCTTTTTTAGTTTTTATCCTCACCCCAACCCCTCTCCCAAGGAGAGGGGCTTTTTTTTGGTTTGTTGTTTATTTTTTATTAGTTCTCTAAAAAGTTATCTGCATCTGGAGACACCTCCCCCCTTTGGGGGGATTGAGGGGGGACAGACTCCGGATACTGCTTCCGCATAATCAGGTAATACACCAGCGGCACGACCAGCAAGGTCAGGAAGGTCGAGCCAATGGTTCCGCCCATTAACGAGATGGCGAGTCCCTGAAAAATGGGGTCAAACAGGATGACAAAGGCACCAATCACCACCGTTCCTGCGGTTAACAGGATGGGCGTGGTTCGCACGGCACCGGCTTCCAAAATGGCTTGTTTCAGCGGAATACCATCTTCCAGCCGCAGGTTGACAAAGTCAATGAGCAGGACGGAGTTCCGCACCATAATTCCCGCCAGGGCAATCATCCCGATAAAGGAAGTGGCGGTAAAGAAGGCGCCCAGCAACCAGTGACCAATCACAATTCCAATCATCGACAGCGGTATGGCCACCATCATCACGATAGGCGCTTTAAAGTTCTGGAACCAGCCCACGATGAGCATATAGATAATCACAATCACGCCCAGGAAAGCAATTCCCAAATCACGGAAGACCTCCAGTGTGATTTGCCATTCGCCGTCCCATTTTACCGTAAAGTCGTCTTCATGGTCGGGTTGACTGGCATAGAGTTCGTTCATGGTGTAGCCTTCCGGCAGGGGAATTTGTTTTAGTTTTTCTTCCATCCCTAAAATGGCATATACAGGGCTTTCCAAAGTTCCCGCCATATCGGCCAGGACATAGACCACACGTTTTTGGTTTTTTCGGTAGATGCTCTTGGGCACGGTACTTTCATTGATCCTCACTAAATCGCCCACCGAAACCATATTTCCCTGTTGGGAAGCGATTTCGATTTGTGCAATGGCTTCGGGACTCGCTTTTTCGGCTTCGTCCAGGGCGAGTAAAATTCCCACACGCTCGGTGGCGTTTTCGTCATACAAATGGGTTACAGCGTTTTCGCCCAAAGCCATGCGCAGTGTGTGCACAATTTGCTGGGGTGCCACGCCATAGCGCATTGCTTTTTCACGGTCGATGTCATAGACAAATTCGGTTTGATCGGCTTCCACCATCCAATCGATGTCCACTACATCGGTAGTGTTGTGCAAGATACTTTGTACCGAATCGGCCACCCGGATTTGCTCTTCATAATCGGGGCCGTAAATCTCAGCTACAATAGTGCTCAAAACCGGAGGTCCCGGCGGTACTTCCACCAGTTTGACATTGGCGCCGTATTTGGATGCGATTTTTTGAATATCAGGGCGCAGCAGTTTGGCGATGCCATGACTTTGCAGTTTTCGATCGCCCTTATCTTTGATGTTTACCTGAATGTCGGCCGTGTTGGAAGCACCCCGTAAATCGTAGTGACGCACCAAACCGTTGAACGTAATGGGTGCCGAGGTGCCCACATAGGTTTGGTAGTTCACCACTTCCGGACGCCCTGAAAGGTATTGGGCAATTTCCTGAGTCACCACATTGGTTCGCTCCAGGGTGGTGCCTTCGGGCATGTCGATGACTACCTGAAATTCGTTTTTATTGTCAAAAGGCAGCATTTTTACCAAAACACTTTCGGTAAAAAACATCGCTACCGAGCCTATGAGCAACAAAGTGGTAATCCCTAGCGCCATCCATCTTTTTGTAGGATTGTCCAGTAGCGGGCGTTCAAACTTGCTGTAGATTTTATAGATGCGGGTGTCTTCAATTTCGATGGGTTTTTCGGTCTCGCCGGAAGCGTTTTTCTTTTCTTTTTCGCGTAAGAAAATATAACCCAGATAAGGCGTAATGGTCAAGGCAACTATAAGTGATAATATCATCGCAATAGACGCCCCAATGGGCATCGGGCTCATATAAGGTCCCATGAGTCCGCTAACGAATGCCATCGGTAATACGGAGGCAATGACGGTAAAGGTGGCCAATATTGTTGGGTTCCCCACTTCGTTGATGGCATAGAGTGCGGCCTGCTTGAACGGCAGTCGTTTCATCTTAAAATGGCGGTGCATGTTTTCGGCGATGATGATGGAGTCGTCCACCACAATACCGGTGACAAAAACTAGGGCAAAAAGAGTAATTCGGTTGAGGGTATAGTCGAGTAAATAGTAGCTCAACAATGTCAATGCAAACGTTACGGGTACCGAAAGGAATACCACCAAACCACCACGCCAGCCCATGGCGAGCATAACGACGATGGTTACGGCTATAATAGCCCCGAGTAAGTGAAGCAGGAGTTCGCCCACTTTTTGAGAAGCCGTTTCGCCATAGTTTCGGGTGACATCCACATGAACATCATCGGGGATGATGGTGGTGCGCAAGTGTTCTACTTTGTCGAGAATAATATCTGAAAGCTGCATCGCATCGGCCCCTTTGCGTTTGGCGACTGAAATGGTTACGGCGGGATATTCCGAAGGAAATTTGGAAGCCACTTCTTCAAAAGCGGCACCATACCCAAAACTAACATATTCATTGGGCAGTTCAGGGCCATCGAGTACTTTTGCAATTTGTTTTAAATAGACCGGCTGGTTCTCTGAAGTTCCTATAATAAGGTTCTCCACATCGTCTACAGTTTGTAAAAAACTACCGGTATTGACTTTGAATTCAGTATCGTTTCGGTTAAACGCCCCTGAGGTCATCTGGGTGTTGTTGGCTTTTATTTTTTCGGCTACGCCCAACATATCGACACCGGCGGAAGCCATTTTGTTTTTGTCGAGCACCACGCGAATTTCACGGCTGCGTCCGCCAATTCTATGTGTTGTGGCCACGTCGGTCACTTTTCGTATTTCGTGGTTGACTTCATTGGCGATTTGGCGCAACTGGTAGTCGTCATAGGTTTCGCTCCAAAGCGTGAGTCCCAGCATGGGTACATCGTCTATGGAACGGGTTTTGACCAGGGGTGGTGTCACTCCTGCAGGCATCTGGTCCATGTGTTTCATCAATTCGTTGTAGAGTTTGACATAGGAACGCTCGATGTCTTCGCCCACATAAAACTGCACGATGATCATGCCCTGTTCCTGCATGGAAGTGGAATAGACATACTCGACGCCTTTGATGTTGGACACCATTTTTTCGATGGGTTTGATGACCCGTGACTCTACTTCCAACGGACTCGCCCCGGGATAGCCAATAAAGATATCGGCCATGGGCACGTCAATCTGCGGTTCTTCTTCCCGTGGGATTAAAAAGGAGCTGTACACCCCAATGACCATAAACACGATCATCAAGAGGATGGTGAGCTTGGAGTCTATAAATAATTTGGCAATTTTGCCGGCTAAACCTTCTTTCATTTTTTTATATTTTTTATCCTCACCCCAACCCCTCTCCCGAGGAGAGGGGCTTTTTTAGGAGCATTTAAATTGTATTCAATATTTCTCGCAGAGGTGCAAAGAAATTAGTCTTATGTCTAATATCTATTGTCTAACATCAACCCTTGCTCCATTGTAAAGTTTTCCTTCCGTTTTCACGATAATAGCTTCTTCTGCATTGAGTCCTGAGAGGACTTCCACTTCGTTGCCAAAGCTTCTTCCCAGACGCAACCAGCGCAACATTGCCGTGTTTTGCTGGCTCACGGTATAGACGCCGCGCAAATCACCTTGCGTAACGATGGCTTCCTGTGGCACGGTTACCAGTTGTGGGGTTTCATCGGTTTGTGCTACCGGAAACTGCACGGTGGCATACATACCCGATTTCAGGGTGTCGTTTTTATCGAGTGCTATTTTTACCGGGTACTGTCCGCCGGTCATCGACGAGGAGCTGCTTACTTCCGTCACTTTCCCGGAGACACTTTTATCAATGGATTTGAAATGTACTTCCACAGTTTCCCCGGTTTTAATCT